>JAGBZE010000061.1 GCA_017628435.1 Akkermansia sp. | reverse complement strand
GTCTCAATCATATGCACAGGAATGCGGATGGTACGAGCCTGGTCAGCAATCGAGCGAGTAATAGCCTGGCGAATCCACCATGTTGCATAGGTGGAGAACTTGTAGCCACGGCGGTATTCGAACTTCTCCACAGCCTTCATTAGCCCCATGTTACCCTCCTGAATCAAATCCAGGAATGCCAGACCTCGGTTCGTGTACTTCTTGGCAATGGAAATCACCAGACGCAGATTTGCCTCAATCATTTCGCGCTTGGCAGTCTCTGCATCCTTCATGCTCTGGCTCATGAGCTTGTAATTATCCAGGAACTGAGGAATGGGCATCCAGAGCTGCATCTCAAATTCCTTGAGTGCATCGCGATAAAGCGGATTCTCCGGATCTGCCTCGCGCTGGCGCAGCACCTTCTTGATGCGGGCACGGAGGTCGCGAAGCTCCTTCACGAAATCCTCATATACCTTCCCCTTGAAGGAGAACCCTGCATACAGATCGGAGAGCGCAGCCAGCTTCTCCTCAAATTCCTTCTGAGGGCCAGCCACAGACTTCTTGCGCTTGCGAGCAGAGCACAAACGGGCATAGGCAGCCTGTGCCTCAGCATGACGGGTCATCACCTTCGTCACCAGGGGAAGCAACTCCTTCAGGTACTTATCACGGCGGTCGATATTCTTATCGACCACCACGCGGTCGAAGCGTTCCTCGTTGTGCTGCACCTTGTCAGCCGTATCGCAGTAGTAGATTGCAACCACACCAAAGCGATGCAGGCAACGCTGCAGCTCCTCCTCAGCCTGGTCAATCTTACGGGAGATTTCCACCTCCTTCTGGCGGGAAAGCAAATCCTTCAGACCCATCTGCTTAAGGTACATACGCACCGGGTCGTCCAGAATATCCAGCTTAGCCTCCATCTTCTCGGCTTCGTCCTCCTCGCCCGTCTCACTCAAGCGCTGACGCTCGCCGTAGGTATCTACGTCAGAAGCATCAATAATATCGAACTGCATACCACGCAGACGCTCCATGATTTCCTCATAATCCGAGGGGTCAATCACATCATGCGGCAACACATCGTTGATATCATCATAGGTCAGATACCCCTGTTCCTGAGCCTGGCGGATAAGCTCCTTAATCTTCTCCTGCACCACCGGGTTATTCACCAGGCGGCCATCCTTGGATGTCAACTCCTCAGCAGAAAGAGGCTTAACGGCATACTCATCATCATCGCGAACCTCTACACCCACTTCATGCAGGCGCTCGAACAGACGGGCCTGGTCATTATCCTCGGCTTCATCCGGCGGCAGAGAGTTTTCAATATCCTCAGATGTCACGAAACCGTTATTCTTCTTGGCAATTGCAAGAAGCGATTTGAAAGCAGCTTTCAGTGTGGCATCATCGGCAAAAAACTCATTCATCTCCGCAGCAGATACCTGCGGAGTAAAGTGTTTACCCTTCTTCTCCTTGGGCTTGGATTCCTTTGCTTTTGCAGCCTTAGACTTCGTCTCCGCAGACTCATCACCCTCCACCACAGGCATAACCACCGGCTCAGGCACAAGCCCCATCATAACATCGAACACGTCCGGCTCAGAAGAAACAGGAGCCTCTACGGCCACCTCCTCAACCTTGGGAGCAGACTTCGCAGCGGGCTTCTTTTCAGCTTTAGGACGCTTCGTTTCCGTCTTGGGCTCTGCAACCTTGGCTGCAGGTACCTTCTTTTCCTCCACCTTCTCAGCCTTAACCGTTTTTTCCTTGGCGGAAGCGGTCTTCTTAGCAGCAGGAGCCTTCTTGGCAGCAGGCTTAGCCGCGGGCTTGGTAGTGGCCTTTACAGAATCTTTCTTGGGAGTCGACATAACAGTGGATAGAATTGAGGGCATACTCCACCCCTTACACATTTTGTCAAGTGTTTGGCAAAATTGCGTGCCTATTATACACGCAATTCCCCTCATGTCACCATATTGGCAACACTTTTTCTGCAATATGACACAATTATCAACCCAAATTCCCGAATTCGGCCTCTAATTCGGCCGTCCTGAGCTCAATTTCCTCGCTAAGCTCCTCCCAACGGGTATAAAGAGCCTCGCTCTCCCGCTCCAGCTGCTGGTATTCCTGGGTAAGCTCCATGAGTTTCTGATTATCGCTCATATTGGCAGGATTCTCCAGCTCGGCAGAGATAATCTCCTTACGCTCATCTTTTCCGGCAATATCCGCCTCCACCTGTTCCAGCTCCTGCTGAAGCGGTTTGAGCACCTTATTGCGCTGCTGGCGGGCCAGTTCGCGGGCGCGGCGAGCATCCTTACGATTGCCACTCTGCACCTGGGCAGCGGGCGTAGCCGCGCTCTGCTGGGCAGCAGCCTTCAGGCGTTTCTCCTCGGCCTCCACCGTTTCCAGGTAAGCACTCACGTTACCATAGAACAGGCGCGGAGCATAACCAGGGCGAAACTCCAGCACCTTATTCACAATGGGGTCCAGGAACTGGCGGTTATGAGAAACAATGCAGTACGAACCGGGGTACTCCGCCAGAGCACGCTGCAGCACATCCTGACTCTGGAAGTCAAGATGGTTGGTCGGTTCGTCCATAATCAGGAAATTCGCCGGTTTGAGCAGCATGCACACCAGAGCCACACGCGAACGCTCACCACCGGAAAGCACCCCGATTTTCTTGAACACATCATCCCCACGGAACAGGAAGCAGCCCAGAATATTACGCACCATGGGGCGAGTCTCGCGGCTGGCTGCGGCCTCCACACACTCCAGTACCGTCTGCTCATTATTCAGCACATCCGCATGCGTCTGGGAGAAGAAGGCCACCTGGGTGTGATGCCCGAAAGAGAACACTCCGGAATCCGGTGCCTCAGTGCCGGAAATAAGGCGGGTAAAGGTAGATTTACCGCTACCGTTCACGCCCACAATGGCAATGCGGTCTCCCTTCTCCATGGTGAAATCGTACCCATTCAGCAGGGTGATGGGACCGTAGGCCTTGCTAGCCTTCTCCAGCTTCACCACCGTGTGACCACCAGGAGGGGGCGGCGGGAAATGGAAGCTCATCACGGCATCATCGTCTTCCACCTCAATCAGCTCCACTTTCTCCAGCTGCTTGATGCGGCTCTGCACCTGGGTTGCCTTGGTGGCCTTGGCGCGGAAGCGGTCAATAAACTCCTGAGTCTTGGCAATCTCTCGCTGCTGGGCCTTGGCCTGGCGCAGCAGAATTTCTTTGCGAGCCTTACTTTCCCTCAGATAGAAGGAGAAATTGCCGGCATATTCCTCTGCCCTGCCGTGGTGGAAGGCAATCGTGCGGGTCACCAGACTATCCAGCAGGGCTACGTCGTGGCTGATGATGCAGATGGCGCCGCGATACGTGCGCAGGCTCTGCTCCAGCCAGCGCTGACTCTGCAGGTCCAGGTGGTTGGTCGGTTCGTCCAGCAGCAGCACTTCCGGTTCCTGCAGCAGCAGCTTGGCCAGAGCGATTCGCATCTGCCAGCCACCGGAGAACTCTCCGCAGTCGCGTGTAAAATCCTTATCAGCAAAGCCCAAACCTCGCAGAATCGATTCCGTGCGCGGGCGAAGTCGGGTAGCATCGCGGTCGTGCAGAATCAGCTCCAGGCGGCCGATTTCCTCCAGCGTATCCTTGTACTCCGGCGCGGCGGCATCCAGTTTCTGCAAATCGGCAGAAAGCTCATCCACAATCTGCTGCAGCTCTACAATATTTCCCACACTGCCCAGCACCTCATCCAGCAGCGGCGTACCGGAGATATGGATACCATCCTGCGGCAGGTAACCCACCTGAGTATGTTTCGGCAGCATCACCTTGCCGTGGTCCGGCTCCATACTGCCCACAATACACTTCATGAGCGTAGACTTGCCGGCACCATTCTGCCCGGCAAAGGCAATGCGGTCCCCCTGCTCCACCACAAAGGAAAGTGAATCAAACAGCACACGCGGGCCGAATTCAATATGAAGATCCTGAACAGCGAATACCATATGCAGAAGAAGGGGGTATATAAAGGAAACGCAGGCACCGCCGGAATCGGGGTGCCTGCGCAGGATTAAGGATTTTTACTTCTTGAGCATGCTGTTCCAGCGCTCAATATTGCGAGCCTGCTCCTCGAAGAGGTCGGCGCAGTCATCGTGAATCTCGATGCTCACAATCTTGTCGCCCTGGCGCACAGCATTCACCACGTCCTGATCCTCAGCAGAAAGCACTTCACCAAAGATGGTGTGCTTGCCATTCAGCCACTCGGTGGGCACATGAGTAATGAAGAACTGGGAACCATTGGTACCCTGCCCCGTCCAGGTGCGGCCGGCGTTTGCCATGGCCAGAAGGCCGGGCTTGGTGAACTTCAGGTCAGGGCGGCATTCGTCATCAAACTTGTAGCCGGGGCCACCGCAGCCGGTGCCCTCAGGGTCGCCACCCTGAATCATGAAATCAGCAATCACACGGTGGAAAGTCAGGCCATTATAGAATCCCTTGCTGGCCAGGTTCAGGAAGCTGGCGGCGGTCATGGGAGTCTTGGAGGCGAACACCGTGAGGTTGATATCGCCCTTGCTGGTCTTCATCGTGATCTTCTTATCAGTAGCCATGCGCCGCACCATACCACCCACCTGCATAAAAATCAAGGGCAAAAACACCACATGCCGAACTTTAACACACTCCACAGGCTTGCAACACGCGCGTATTTATGGTAGAATCAGGCCATGCCGAGGATTGCCCTGATTCAACAGGAGGCGGTAGCCGACCCCGCCGAAAACAAGAAACGCCAGGTGCTCGCTATCCGCGAAGCCGCTGCCGGCGGTGCCCAGATTATATGCACCCAGGAGATGTGCACCACGCTTTATTTCTGCCGCACGCAGGATTGCGAGCTTTTCAACACAGCCGACCCCATCCCCGGCGAGTGGACGGATGAGCTCTGCGCTCTGGCCAAGGAACTGGGCATCGTCATCGTGGCAGCCGGCTTCGAGAAACGCGCCACCGGGCTTTACCACAACACCGCCTGGGTCATTGATGCCGATGGCACTTTCCTTGGCCTGTACCGCAAGATGCACATCCCGCAGGACCCCGGATTCGAGGAGAAGTTCTACTTCACCCCCGGCGACCTGGGCTACAAGTGCTTCGAGACCCGCTTCGGTCGCATCGGCGTGCTCATCTGCTGGGATCAGTGGTACCCGGAGGCAGCCCGACTCACCGCTATGGAGGGCGCCGAAATTCTGTTCTACCCCACAGCCATCGGCTGGATTCCCGGGGAGGAAGAGCTCTACACCGCCCAGCACTGCGCATGGGAAACCGTGCAGCGCGGCCACGCCGTGGCCAATGGCTGCTACGTCTGCGCCGTGAACCGCTGCGGGGTGGAAGGCGAAACCACCTTCTGGGGGCAGAGCTTCGTGGCCGACTACTGCGGCCAGATTGTGGCCAAGGCCCCTGTGGAGAACCGCACTATTCTTTACGCCGATGTAGACCTGGCAGCGCTGGAAGCACACCGCCGCATCTGGCCCTTCTTCCGCGACCGCCGCATCGATTCCTACAGTGGCATCACACGCCGCTGGGGTAAATAAACTATGAGCACCGAAGCACAGGAACCGGCAGCATCTCCCATAAGCGTTGTCATTGTGGGCATGGGCGGGCGTGCCTCCATCTACTCCGCCGTGGCACTCACTAATCCGGAGCTGCTGAATGTGGTGGGCGTGGTAGATGTCAACCCGGAACGTACCAGGCAGGCGCAGCTCATGTTCGACCTGCCGGATGAACACTGCTTCACCACCGTGGAGGAACTGGTAAGTGTCCCCCGTTTTGCCGATGCCGCCATCAACTGCACCATGGACCGCCTGCATGTGGCAACCTCCCTGCCCCTGCTGCGCCACGGCTATGACCTGCTGCTCGAAAAGCCCTATGCGCTGAATGATGAGGAAGGCAAGCTCATCATCGACTGCGCCCGCGAAACCGGTCGCAAGGTCATGGTGTGCCATGTGCTGCGCTACACGCCTTTCTACCGTTCCCTTCGCCGAGTCATTGCCCTGGGCACCATTGGTGATGTCATCAACATCCATATGGTCAACCAGGTTGGTTACCAGCATGAGTCCGTTTCCTTTGTGCGCGGCAAATATGCGCGTGAGGAAGTCTGCGGTTCGGGCATGTTGCTTTCCAAATGCAGCCACGATCTGGACATCATGTCCTGGCTCATGGGCGATAACATCCCTGTCACCATATCCAGCGTGGGCAGCGTGGTGCAATTCAAGGAGGAAAAGGCGCCGGAAGGCGCCGGCACACACTGCCTGAACAACTGCCCGCTGGAGCGCGATTGCATCTACTCTGCCCGCCGCCTGTACATTGAGAACCCCATGCGCTGGGCCAATAACGTGTGGCACGATACGCACAGCAACCCGGAAACCGATGCCGAGAAGGAGGAAATCCTGCGTCGGGAGGATAATCCCTTCAGCCGCTGTGTCTACCGCTGCGATATCAACATCGTGGACCACCAGTCCGTGCTCATCCATTTCCGGGATGGCGCCACCGGCACCTTCTCCATGAATGGCGGTGCCACCATGCCCCGCCGCATCATTCACGTGACCGGCACACGTGGAGAGATACACGGAGACTTTGAACGCGAGCGCTTCCATGTGCGCCTGATTGACCCGGACGCCCCCGGCGGCTATACCGAGCGCACGCTGGATATATCCGATTTCCAGCAGGGCGATGCCCACGGCGGCGGCGACCGCAGCATCGTACTCGATTTCATTGCCCTGCTGCGTGGCGAGCGCACTTCCCCCGGCTGCCCGACCCTGGAGGACAGCATCGTGGGCCACCGCATGGTATTCCTGGCCGAAAAATCAAGACTGGCCGGTGGAGCCGTGCAGCAATTCTGATTCATGAGCGACCAGCCCACACGCTTCCGCTATCCGGATTTGCCCATTTCCCGCCACCGCGAGGAGATTGCTGCAGCGCTCCGCAAGCATCAGGTCATCGTGGTCGTGGGTGAAACCGGCTCCGGCAAAACCACCCAGCTGCCCAAGATTGCGCTGGAGGTAGCCGGCAAGCGCCGCGGCAAACTGGGGTGCACCCAGCCCCGCCGCCTGGCCGCTGTGGCAGTGGCCCGCCGCATTGCCGAGGAAGTGGGCTGTGAGCTGGGTGGATTCGTGGGCTACCAGGTGCGATTCGACGACCGCACCGGGGCCGATACAAAGCTCAAACTCATGACGGATGGTATCCTGCTGGCCGAAACGCAGGATGACCGCGACCTGCGGCAGTACCACACAATCATCCTGGACGAGGCGCACGAGCGCAGTCTGAATATCGACTTTCTGCTGGGCTACATGAAGCTTCTGCTGGCCCGCCGGCCGGAGCTCAAACTCATCATCTCCTCCGCCACCATGGATGCCGGCGCCTTCTCCGAATTCTTCGGCGGCGCTCCCGTCATCAATGTGGAGGGGCGCACCTACCATGTGGACATGCACTACATGCCCCCGCGCCACAGCGAGGAGGAACTGCCCGACCACGTTTGCCGCGCCGTGCAGTGGCTTTCCGAATACGATGCGAAGGGAGATGCCCTCATCTTTCTGCCCGGTGAGCGAGAAATCCGCGACTGCGCCGCTGAGCTGGAGCGGCTGGGGCTGCCGCACACCGATATTCTGCCCCTCTTTGCCCGTCTGGGCCTGGCGGAGCAGCAACGCATCTTCCACCCGGCCAAGGGGCGCCGCCGCATTGTGCTGGCCACCAACGTGGCAGAAACATCCCTCACCATTCCGGGCATTATCTATGTGATAGACAGCGGTCTGGCCCGCATCTCCCGCTACCTGCCAGGGCGGCAGATTCAGCGCCTTCAGATAGAACCCATCTCCCAGGCCAGTGCCCGCCAGCGCGCCGGCCGATGCGGCCGTGTGACAGAGGGCGTGTGCATCCGCCTGTATTCTGAAACTGATTTCGAAAACCGGGATGCCTTTACCGACCCGGAAATCAAGCGCAGCGCCCTGGCCGGAGTCATTCTGCGCATGGCCGATTTGAAACTGCCGCCGCTGGGCGAGTTCCCGCTGCCAGATCCCCCCAGTCCCCGCCTGGTGAACGAGGGTTACAAAACCCTGCGCGAAATCGGAGCCATCGACCGCCAGAAACGGCTTACGAGCACAGGGCGCAGTCTGGCACGCCTGCCGCTTGACCCGCGACTGGGGCGCATGCTGCTGGAGGCAGAGCGCGAAAAAGCCCTGGCTGAGGTGCTGGTCATTGTGGCCGGTCTCAGCATCATGGACCCGCGCGAACGCCCCGCCGAGTTTGCCACCCAGGCAGACCAGGCACACGCGCAGTGGAAAAATGAGGACAGCGATTTCCTCTCCATGCTCACCCTGTGGCGAGCCACGCTCGAGTTCAAGGAGCGTAACAACCTACGCCGCAACCAGCTGCGCAAGTGGTGCACAAAGAACTTCGTGAACTTTCTCCGCGTAGTGGAATGGCACAACCTGGTGCAGGATCTGGGTTCGGCCCTGCAGGATACCATGCGCTGGCGCATACCCGCCCTGCCGGAGGAAGCAAAGCAGGCTACTTCCGACATGATTCACCGCGCCCTGCTGGCCGGTGCGCCCCTGCAGATTGGCTTCTGGCGCCCGGAGGATAAGGTGTACCGCGGTGCGGGTGGGCGCGATTTTGCCATTTTCCCCGGTTCCGGACTTTTCAAGCGCAAAAAGCGGGCAGAATGGCTCATGGGTGCCGAACTGGTGGAGACCACGCGGCTCTACATGCGCCGAGCCGCAGTGCTGGAACCCGAGTGGGTGGAGCAGATAGCCCCGCAGCTCTGCGCCCACCATGCCTACGATGCCACCTGGGACAAATCCAGCGGCCAGGTGTACGCTAAGGAACGCGTCACATGCGGTGGGCTCACCATCATCGATGGCCGCCGCGTAAGCTACGCCCGCTACAACCCCGCCGCTGCCCGCGAAATCATGATTCGCGATGGTATCATGGCGCAGGAAATGAAAGACCGCGCCCCCTACCTCAAAAACCTCGCCGATATGCGCGAGCGCGTGCGGCTGGTAGAGTCAACACTGCGCCGCCGCGACCTCATCTGGTGCCAGGAAGGCGTGTTCCGCTTCTTCGATTCGGTCATTCCCGCTGAAATCTGTTCAGAGCAGGCCCTCCGCCGCTGGCGCAACAAGATGGAACCCCGCAAACCGAAGATACTCTGCGTTCCCTATGAGGATTGCGTGTACCCCGGCGAGGACGAGGTGCGGGCAGACCTCTATCCGGACGAAATTGAGCACGATGGCGAGAAGTACGATATTTATTATAACCACGCCCCCGGCGAGGCTGATGATGGTGTGACCATCGGCGTGCACATCGACCAGCTGGCCGACTTCCCGGACTGGCTGCCGGAGTGGGGGGTACCTGCGCACCTGGCCGACCGAGCGGAAATCCTGCTGCGCACCCTGCCCAAGGATATCCGCATGTTCCTCATGCCCATCAGCACCGCAGCTGATGATTTCGCCGAAGACTGGTTCGACCGCACCCCAGACCGCCCGCTCCCGCAGGCCCTGGTGGAATTCGCCATGCGCCGCAGCAATAAATTCTGCAATGCCTCCCAGGTGGATATGGCTAAGCTGCCGCCGGAGTTCATCACCAAAATCTGGGTGTGCGATGATAAGGAGAATGAGCTGGCTCTGGGTACGCATGCTGATGTACTGCGCGAGAAACTGGCGCAGTACCAGGAAAAACGCTTTGCCAAAAAGGCAGCCCGCTCCTTTTCTGCCACTCCCATGACCCGCTGGGACTGCGGCGACCTGCCCACCACAGTGGAGGTGGGCAACGGCACAGGCTACCCAGCCCTGCGGGAAGATGGCGACCAGGTGAAGTTGCACGTCTTCCCCTCAGCCGAGGAGGCATCTCTGCACCACCGCCGCGCCGTGCGCCGACTCGCCCTCATCAAACACGGCGATTTTCTCAACAGCATCCGCAAGAAGCTCCCCATCAAGAGCATGGAGGCGCGTCTGGCCCTCACCACCGTGGGCTGCCAGCCGAAAAATAACCTGCACGATACCGTTTACGCCGCCATGGATGCAGCCCTTGCCTCCCCCCTTCCCCGCACTGCCGCAGAGTTCGATGCCACCTGTCTCCGCATGCGCGAAACTGTATACGACCGCATCGCCGGTCCGTTGGCAAAACTCTGGGATCAGCTGGCCGCTACCGATGCCGCCGTGCGCCAGTATTGCCTGGTAGCCAGGCGCGATCGTTTCGGTGCCCAGATTGCTGAGGACGTGCAGAGGGAGTGGCAGTGGCTCACCCGCCCCTGGTTCCTTTCCTCTGCGGAACCGGCCCAGCTGGCAGATTACTCCCGCTTCCTCCGTGGTCTGCTGGAGCGCATCAAACGCATTGCCCAGCAACCCGCCGCAAAGGAACTGGAACGCATCGCTGCCCTCAACGCCGCCGTTTCCTCCCGCTTTTTCTCCGAATACGACCGCCACGCCGATTCCCCCGCCTGGCTTGCCTACGGCTTCATGGTAGCCGAGTTCCGGCTCTCCCTCTTTGCCCCCGCCCTCGCCGCCAAAGGCCGTGCCTCCGCCAAAAAGCTGGAAGCTGCGGCTGCAGGACTGTAATTATCTCTTACGTTTATAAGAAGGCTCCGCTTCTTCAGCCTTAAAGTTATACAAGGGCTTGAAGATATCCACCACATCGACCGTGGGGCCGATATGCTTCAGGATGGCATCCATACCCTTGTAGGCCATGGGGGATTCATCCAGCGTGCGGGCGGTGACGGATGTGGTATAGATACCCTGCATCTGGGCTTCGAAATCGGAAAGCGAAAGCTGGCGGAAAGCCTGCGAACGGCTCATAAGACGCCCCGCACCGTGAGGTGCAGACTGGTTCCAGTCATCATTCCCCTTACCGATGCCGTAGATGCAGCCATCGCGCATGTTGATGGGGATGAGCAGTTTCTCACCCGCACGGGCAGAGATAGCGCCCTTGCGCACGATGTTGCTCTCGTGGTCGATGTAGTTATGCGTGGTATGGAACATATCCTGCACCTCCAGGCCGAGACGGCGCACAATGATATCGGCCATCACCTCTCGATTACGCAGGGCAAACTGCTGGCAGATACGCATATCGTGCAGGTAACGCTCACGGGCCTCACCTTCCAGATAACAGAGGTCGGCAGGGATATCGGGCTGAGCCGCATTCCACGCAGCGCGCTGAGCCTTGATGGCTGTGGCAATCTCCTTCTGGCGGCCCTGTGATTTCAATTCGGCAATGAGAGCAGCCTCGCGTTCCGCCCGGTCGGCGCAGCCGGCATGGCGGTCAATGGCCTCCTTCTGGTAAATATCACACACCTGCTTACCCAGGTTTCGGGAACCGGAGTGGATAATCAGGTAGTAATTTCCCTGAGTATCGGCATCCACCTCCACAAAGTGATTACCACCACCCAGTGTTCCCAGGGAGCAGAGAAGTCGCTTCACACGCTCCAGCTCAGGCAGGCAGTGCAGAGCATCAACGGCTTCAAACACCTCCACCGGCTCACCGTGCACATACATGCCGCTGGGAATATTGCGGTGCATAATATCATCCAGCGCAGCAAAATCCGGCTTCTGCTTACCCAGGTTCACCGTAAGCATACCGCAACCGATATCCACGCCTACGATATTGGGGATAACCTTGTCGCCCAGGTCAGCAGTGAATCCGATTACACAGCCCTTACCGGCATGCACATCGGGCATGATACGCACCTTCGCATCAGCAAAGGCAGGCTGTTCCAGTAGCTTGGCAATCTGTTTCTGTGCCAACTCATCCACCTCATCGGTGTATATTTTCAGGTTTTTCATACAGTAATATTAGTGTTTGTCTATGTACTGTCTCGCGACAGCACGGGTGTTTTTATGCTAGTGATAGGGTAGTGAGATAACCAAATGCAAACTGCGGGTAGGGCAGTTGCGAAGTGAGTGTAGCACACTCTGCCTCACTGTCAAGCCGTTTGCAGAAATCTCCCTCATTTAGAACATCATTCCTGCTTGCGCCGCTGCACCGGGCTGTGGTAACATGTGGGGCATGAAGATGATTTCCCTGTTTGCCGTTGCGTTGGCTGTGATGAGTGTGTGCCAGGCCGCGAGCGATGCCGCAACCTCTGCCCGTGAAGCCGCCCAGCAATATGGAGCAGCTGTGCGCAACTGCGATATGCGCTGGGCGGTGGATTTCATGTATCCTCCGCTGCGCCGCACCTACGCAGACCAGCTTACATCCAGCAGCCGGGAGGACGAGATTGCCCGCGCACGCCGCGTACAGGGCCTGGACCGAGAGACCGTGGTTCAGGCAAAAGCGCGCATGGCTGCCAGCGATAAGGCACTGCGCGCCAAATATGCCCGCATGGGCGAGGAAATGAAGCAGCGTGGCCTCACCGTGGAAAGCTTCACCGTAGGCGAAGCCACCTCGGAATATGTGGTCACCCCCCCCATGGCCACGGTATCGCAGGTGCGCAAGGACACCTCCGGACGTATACGTGCCGAACAGATTGGCAACACGCAGGAGCGCAGCCGCGTGGTCATCCTCCCCACCACGCTGGTCATCAGCGCCCCGGCCGCCAACGGCAAGCGCACCCGCATGGAGCGCCGCAGCTATATCTACGCTGTACGCGATGAGGTGATTGTAGATACCAGCAAGCCCCGCGGCACCGAACTGAACAAATGGTACTTCATCGATGGCAACACCAGCGTGAACACCCTGCGCACCTTCTTCCCGAACCTGCCGCTCTACCTGAAGCTGCCCGGCACGGGAGACCGCATTCTGCCCTGATACATGAAGCATGGGCATCCTGTCGGAACAGACTCAGATTGATTTTTCCGAAACCGGACTGCTTTCCCATGCCCGGGGGTTTGAGTACCGCCCGGAGCAGCAGCAGATGGCGGTGGCCGTGGCGGAAACGCTGGAAACGGAGACTGCCCTGCTGGCCGAAGCCGGCACGGGTGTGGGCAAATCACTGGCTTACCTGATTCCTGCCATCCGTTTTGCACTGGACCACGGGCGCAAGGCTGTCATCTCCACGCATACAATCAACCTGCAGGAACAGCTTTTCCACAAGGATATTCCCACGGTTTCCAAAGCGCTGAACTGCCATTTCTCAGCAGCTCTGCTCAAAGGGCGGGCCAATTATCTCTGCCGCACCCGCCTGCGCCGTGCTCTGGAGCAGGCAAATGACCTCTTCAATCAGGCGGAAACCAAGCAGCTGTATGACTTGCTGGCCTGGTCCAAGGATTGCGGCGAGGGCTCGCTGGCAGAGCTTCCGCCGGAGCTCAATATCTCCCCGAAGGTGTGGGCGCAGGTATGCAGCGAAAACCACGTGTGCACCCCGCGCAATTGTGGTTACGACTGCCCCTACCAAGCCGCCCGCCGCCGTGTGCAGGAGGCTCAGGTGGTGGTGCTGAACCACACGCTGTTCTTCGGGCTGCTTTCCCTGGCGGATGAGATGATGACGGTGGAGCCCGAAGGGCCGCCCGGCTTCATTTTCCCGAATGACTTTGTGATTCTGGATGAGGCGCACACCATCGAGAATGTGGCGGCAAACCAGCTGGGGCTCTCGCTCAGCGAGGCGGAGATGAAATACGAACTGCTGCGCCTGTACAACCCGGTGACACACAAGGGCAGCATGCGCCACAATGCCTCACCCACCGTACTACAACTCATTGAGGAAGCTCAGGCTGCTGTGGGTGAATTCTTCACCGCCACCCGCGCAGACTGCCAGCTGGAAGCCCACCACGGCACCGTGCGCCTGCGCCAGCCGGAGTGGACGGAGAACCTGCTTTCCCCCGTGCTACGCCAGCTTTTTGCCGAAATCAAGGACATGGCGGCCATGATTGAGGACAACGACCTGGCCAAGGCTGAGCTTCTGGACACAGCCGCCCGCATTCTGGCCTATGATGAGGCCGCCACCGAGATGGTGAAGCTCAGCAAGGCCGACACCACGGTCTACTGGGTGGAGAGCAACGGCATCGACGGCCAGTTCACCACGATGCGTGGTGCGCTCATCAACGTGGCCCCGGTGCTGCGCGAAAAGCTTTTCGAAGCCGGGCGCAGCTGCATCTGCACCAGCGCCACGCTCTCCACCGGCAACCACGGCATGGGCTATTTTGCCGGTCGCGTGGGGGCTGAAAGCGCCCGCCCGCTGCAGATTGGCAGTCCCTTCGATTTTGCCAGACAGATGCGCATCATGGTAGCACGCAGCATGCCCCCTCCCCCACCCGCCAGCCAGGATGATGAATACCAGCCAGCCCTGGCAGACTGGATTATGCGCTCGCTGGACGAATCGCAAGGGCGTGCTTTTGTTCTGTTCACAAGCTACAGTCTCATGCGAGCCATGGCAGTGCGGCTCCGCCCCTTCTGCCAGGAGCGCGGCTGGCCCCTCCTGGTGCAGGGAGATGAAATGAACCGCAGCCAGATGGTGCACAGCTTCCGTGAGAATATCGGCAGCGTGCTTTTCGGCACAGATAGTTTCTGGACCGGCGTGGATGTGCCCGGCGAAGCGCTTTCCAACGTGATTGTCACTAAGATTCCCTTTGAATCCCCCGGCAACCCGCTGGTGGAAGCACGGTTAGAGGATATCACCGCCCGCGGGGGCAACGCCTTCCGCGACTACTCCCTGCCGGAGGCCCTGCTCAAATTCCGCCAGGGTATTGGACGACTCATCCGCTCCAAGACCGATACCGGCCTCGTCACCATTCTCGACTCCCGCGTGGTGCAGAAGTTCTACGGCTCCCGCTTCATGTATGCCCTGCCCGCCGCCGCGCCGAGGGATTTCCTGTAATGTTGAGGGCACAGCCCTCAACATTCATGCGTGGCAAAGCCACGCTTTCGTACCGCCGCAGACGGTAATTCATACGCCCGACAGGGCGAATTTCATACACTGGCGCAGCCAGTGTCATTCATTGAGCGAAGCGACTCGTTACCGCTGCATAAGCAGCGGTACTTCATTTAATACGGAAAATTCCCCGGTTACGGCCGCGAGTCCCAGTCACCTCCACCGGCTCGGACAGCCAGGCAAACGTCCCCTCGCGGATCTGCTTTACGGCCTCAGCATACGGCACACCGTTCAGATACAGCATGCGGGGCACGGCAGTATCACTCTCGCGGATAGCCAGGTCCACCGTGTATCGCAGACGATCAGCGGGAAAATCATCCCACTCACGCTTCATCTGGCGTACCCAGATATTATACATATCCCCCGTATTCTCCTCCACGTAATAACGCAGGCGGTTTCGTCTGCCAAATTCCAGCTCTATCGAAACATAGGCCTCCCATTCGCCCGCCTCATTCTGCGAGAGATGACTGAAGACTTCCATCCACATCAGGCAGCGGGTCTCCCCCTCCTCTGCGCCATCTGACGGTGCACCCGGCTTCTCAAATCTCACCACGCGGGACAGGCCATCCTCCCCCACGCGCCAGAACGCAGCCACACGCCGAGGCTCTCCGTGTTTCACCAGATTCAAGGAATCCTCCATCTGCGGTGCCCGGGGCTGAAGCGGATTCGTAGCCATCCGCTCAACTCGCTTGTCATCCACCCAGTCCCAATCCTTATTGACCGCATCGCAGAATCCGGCATCCCAGCAGATGGATTTTCCCGCCTGCGCCAGGGATACAGACTGACCTGCATTCAACGCCACATATTCGCCCCGGAACAAATCGCGAGGGTCGCGCTGCTGGCACTCGATACGCAACACCGGGGCATGCTCCAGCTCGAGGGTACGCTCCACATAATTCCACCCCAGCCACAACAACTGCACCGCCACCACAGCAAACAACAGATAAACTCGTTTCATCTTCTACTTAGAAATTAAAGGTTAGGCCTGTTCCTTGATGGATTTCACCAGCTCACGACGCTGCTTTTCCAGCAGCCACACCAGCCCCAGCATCAGCAAGCCGGCCACTATCAATACCAGTCCCGATTCAGTCAGAGATTCCAGCACATTGGCAATGAGCGCAATACCGGCCAGAAGCACCATGAGCGAGCCGTAGTTCAGCCAGGATATACGCTTCACCTGATAGCCCAGATACATCAGCCCGCCACCCATGCCGAATCCGCACATCACGCCCATGAACTCGCCACCCGCTGCATCCTTCAGCAGCAGCCCGATGGGATAGGGCAGCGACAGCAGAACAATCATTAACCCCCAGTGCTTCCAGGCAATAGCCCGCGGTTTCCACAGCAGCATCAGCGGCACAGCCAGCAGAACCACCAACCGCGGCACAGAATACTCAGCACCAAACGCCTGATACAGCAAGGGAATCTGAACCATGAGGAGGAAATGCACCATCGCCACCACGCCCATCCAGGCATAGCTGCGGCAGAAGCCCTTGCTCCCGAGCCAGTGCTCACCCAGCAGCCACCAGAACAGGCAAAGCACCATCCAGGCACCCATCTGGGTCGCATCACCTCGCAACCACGGACGCAGACTCAGCCAGGATTCCTTGTTGTCCATCAGCGCCCCCAGCAGCACCGCACTGGCCACAGCCACCACCACCACCAGCATCCGCTGCTGCACCAGAAACGGAATGGCACACACGCCCAGGAGGAAGAGCAGGCACCCCTCTGCCAGAGGATTCTGCAGCTGAAAAATCTGCCCGTACAGCGCAATGCATCCCAGCCACATGCCACCACCCACCAGGCCGAAAGCCTCGGCCATAAGCGGCCTGGTCTCCCGCGTCCTCGCCCAAGCCACCCAGAACCCCAGCAGCAGCGCCATGGCAGTGCTCATCTTCACCCAATCGGGGATACTCTCCCAGTTAGCAGATATCAACATGATGATACCGCCCAATATCAAGGCCCCGGCCAGGGATGACATGCTCATCACCAGCCAATTCCACCGGCGACCGCCATTCAGATGAAAATACGCAGCAATGGACTCCGCCTGTTCGGCGGTAATGAGCCCTGCTGCCTGCATCTGCTCTATTTCCTTGCGCTTCATAACAAACCAAGTATCTGAACTATACGCAGTATAGTCCGTTTCATGCTCCCAGTCAATAAAACATTTGTAAGGCCCGCAAATCCTTCGAAGCACGTGACTTTAGTCCCGTCTCGGCGGCCTGTGTGGGCGACTTGTCTCGGCGGCAAATTCCTCATTAATCATTAATCCTTCCTTTTGGGCCCCGAAGTGGGGCGGCAGAAGCCTTGGCTGTCATGAGTAACACCGGTTTCTGTCACCCTCTCGCGATGCTCGGGGTTCTGATATTTTCTTATGCATCCGAGGGGTTCCGCTCGCCCCGCTAGGGCGTGGCGGCTTCACCCCTCGCTATTGATATATCGCCCACTCCGTGGGCTCAAAATCAGGCGGGCAAAGCCCGCGGAATGTTACACATCCAAAATCCAATATCCAGGTACAAATCCGCCGCAGCCCTTGCGGACTGCGGCGGGTCGGAACAGATTTCTGTGCGGTCGATTACTTACCGAAAGCGGTCTTGTAAACACCCAGCACTTCCTCCCAGGTGCAGGGACGGGGGTTACCACCGGTGCACACGTCAGCCATGGCGGCATCGGTCAGAGCCTCCAGGTCTTCCTCCTTCACGCCGATTTCAGCCAGCGTCTGGGGAATATTCACATCGATGGAAAGCTGCTTCACGGCATCGATAGCGGCCTTGCGGTACTCTGCCTGGCTCATGGCGTCAACACCCTGCACACCCATGGCGCGGGCGATTTCGCGGTACTTCTCGCCAGTGTACTCAGCATTGTACTCCATCACATAGGGAAGCAGCACAGCGTTGGCCACACCGTGGGGAGTGTTGTAGAATGCGCTCAGGGGGTGAGCCATGCCGTGTACCACGCCCAGACCCACGTTGGAGAATGCCATACCGGTCATGTACTGACCCAGAGCCATGCCCTCGCGGCCATCGGGGTCATTCTCCACAGCCTTGCGAAGGCTCTTGGCGATGAGTTCCACAGCCTTGATGTTAAGCGTATCAGCCAGTTCCCAGGCAGCCAGGGTGGTGTAACCCTCGATGGCGTGGGTCAGGGCGTCCATACCGGTAGCGGCGGTCAGGCCCTTGGGCATGGAGCTCATCATGTCGGGGTCAACCACAGCCACCACGGGGATATCGTGCGGGTCCACGCATACAAACTTGCGGCGCTTGGCCTCATCGGTAATCACGTAGTTGATGGTGGTCTCAGCAGCGGTGCCGGCGGTGGTAGCCACAGCAATCACAGGCACGCACTTGTTCTTGGTGGGGGCAAGACCCTCCAGGCTCACCACGTCGGAGAACTCGGGGTTGTTGATGATGATGCCGATAGCCTTGGCAGTGTCCTGCGGGGAACCACCACCGATGGCAATCATGTAGTCAGCACCGGCGGCCTTGAATGCCTCTACACCGGCGGTCACCACATCCACGCTGGGATTGGCCTTCACCTTGTCGTAAATCTCGTATGCGCAACCGGCGGCGTCCAGCAGAGTGGTCACCTTGGCCACCACGCCGAACTTCACCAGGTCAGCATCGGTCACCACCAGAGCCTTGGTGAAACCACGGCCCTTCACTTCGGTCACAATAGCCTCCACAGCACCGTGGCCGTGGTAGCTCGTCTCATTCAGAATAAAGCGTTTTGCGGACATGCTGCTACTATACCAACATATCCCGCCTTTGCAACAATAAAAAAAAATCCACCCCCTTTCCCGACCCTGTTTTCACAATTTTTACAATTTTATCAAAAAATGGCTTGCATTCCCCCATCGGCATCTGTATAATGCGCCCGTCCCCGCTGCAAGGTGGGTGACACGGTAAAACCGACGGAGCGGTAGCTCAGTTTGGTTAGAGCGCAGCCCTGTCACGGCTGAGGTCGCGGGTTCGAGCCCCGTCCGCTTCGTTTTACACGAAAAAAGGCACTCC
>JAGBZE010000060.1 GCA_017628435.1 Akkermansia sp. | reverse complement strand
CTGGTCACGGAGCCTGCGCCGGTGTAGGGCAGACCGAGTTCCTCCAGGTATGATTGCAGGCCTCCGTCCTCACCGTAGGTGCCGTGAATCATGTTGTAGCACAGTTCCGTGCCCTCGGGGATAGCGGGGCGCTCGCTGTCTACCAGCACGGGGGTGACATGGGTGAAACCTTCGTTGCGCAGGGCTTCGAGCACGCCGTTGCCGGAGGCAATGGAAACATCGCGCTCTGAACCGGGACCACCCATCAGCAGGGCAATCTTCGTATCCTTCTTAAGTTCTTTCATGGTAAGGGGGTTAGATTTTTAGAATTGAGCCTCGCGGTCACCGATGACCTGCACTTCCTCGTGCAGGGTGATGCCGCGTTCCTTCTGGGCAACACGCACAATGTGGTTGATAAGTTCGGTCACATCCGTGGCCTTGGCGTTGCCGGTGTTGATGATGAAATTGCCATGCTTGGTGGACACCTGGGCACCGCCGATGGTGTAGCCCTTCAGTCCGAGCTCCTCAATGAGCTTGCCTGCGGGGATTTCCTCCGGGTTGCGGAAGGTGCAGCCGGCGCTGGGCTGGATGGGCTGGCTGTTCTTGCGGCGGGCGCGGTATTCCTCCATGGCGGCCTCGATTTCCTCGACGCAGCCGGGGGTGCCGCAGAAGGTGGCCTGCACCACCATGTTGTGTTCAAAGGTGGGAATGCTGCGGTAGCGGGCGGGTTCCATGGTGTCCTTGGAGTATTCGACCACTTCGCCGTCTTCATCCAGAGCGGTGGCGGAGACAAATACCTGCCACATATCGCCGCCCATGCAGCCGGCGTTCATGCGGAGACTGCCACCCACGCAGCCGGGGATGCCATCCATCCATTCAAATCCGGAGATGCCGTTCTTTGCAGCAAAGGCGGCCAGTTTCTTGAGCTTTACGCCAGCTCCGGCCACGATGGTGGTGTCGTTGATAAGTTCAAGCTTCTCGAACTCGCCGCCATTGGGGTGTACCACAGCACCGCGGATGCCGCCTTCGCGAACGACGAGGTTGGAGCCGCGACCCACCACATGCACGGGGATGTTGCGATCCTTGAAGTAGTTGACCACGTTCTGCATGGCTTCTACGGTGTCCGGTTCAATCCAGTACTGAGCCACGCCGCCCACACCGAGGGTGGTGTGCTGGCGCATGGGTTCGTACAGGCGGGCAGGGAAATCCTTGCCGCATTCGGCCTGCATTTCGGTGAGAATGCGCAGGTCCTTGGCAATCTTCGTGCCGGCTTCGTGCACATTGCCTGCACCCAGGGTCAGGAAGAGGTCGCCGGGCTTAAGCTGGTTGCCCACCACATGGTGAGCCAGCGGCATTTCCGGAAGGAACAGGGCATCGGACGGGCCGTTTTCCTTCACGGCGTCCACGATGGTCTGGCCGGAGATGCCGGGGATGGGCAGCTCGCTGGCTGGGTACACATCCGCCACGAACAGTTTATCCACGCCGTACAGCACTCGGCCGAAATCGTCGCGCAACAGCTGGGTGCGGGTGTAGCGGTGCGGCTGGAAGAAGATGACCAGACGGTCCGGGTTCAGGCTCTTGGCTGTCTGCACCGTGGCGGCAATTTCCGTGGGGTGGTGGCCGTAGTCATCCACAATGCGGAAATCCTTGGAAAGATACTTGGTCTCGAAACGGCGGCGGGCACCGGCGAAGGAGGCCAGACCGCGGCCGATGCTGGCGAAGTCGGCACCCATCTCTATGGCAGCGGCGGTGGCAGCCAGGGAGTTGAGCACATTGTGGCGGCCGGGAATGCCCAGCTCCACGCGGCCCAGTTCTGTGCCCTTGTGGTTGATGGTGTAGAGGGTACGGCCGCGCTTCACAGTCACGTTGGTGGCGGTGTAGTCGGCATCTTCCCAGCCGTAGGAGACGCTGTTGGGATACTGGCTGCACACATCTGCTGCGCCGGCATCGTTTTTGCAGTAGAATATGGTGCCGCGGGTCTGGCGGCAGAGCGTGTGGAATACTTCCTTAATGTGGTCGAGGTCGCGGTAGAAATCCAGGTGCTCGGCTTCCACATTCAGCACGATGCTGTGCTCGGGGATGTAATTCACCAGCGTACCGTCGGATTCATCGCCCTCGGCAATCAGGTAGTCGCTGTCGGCATTCCAGTGGGCATTGGCACCCAGCACGGGGATTTCTGCTCCCACATAGTGACAGGGACGCAGACGAGCTTCGCGGAGCAGGTGTGCGGTGAGGGCGGAGGTGGTGGTTTTGCCGTGAGTGCCGGCTACGACTACGCCCTTCTTGTTGTTGAGAATGGCGGCCAGGCATTCAGCGCGGCGCAGGCACAGGCTGCCCATCTGGCGGGCGGCGGCCAGAGCCACGTTGTCTTCACGGATTGCACTGGAGTAAATGACGATTTCTGCATCGGCCACGGCATCTGCGCTGTGGGGGCAGGCGAAGGTGAGTCCGCTCTGTTGCAAGCGTTCCGTTTCTTCGCTGGTTACTCGGTCACAGCCGCTTACGCGGTGCCCCATTTCCAGAAGCATGCGTGCGATGCCGCTCATGCCGGCACCTGCTACACCGATAAGATGAATGCGCACCGGGTTGTCCCGGTCCAGAAGCCTTTTGCGTAACTGCTCAATCATATCTACTAGGGAATATTATATACTATTCAGCCTTACAAGCAAGGCAAATATCCCACAGTCGAACAGTTTTCTTGCGCTGGTCAGACATGGATGAATAATCGGAACCCGCATTATATGGATAGCGCTTCAGAGGGCAGGAGAAAGCAGTCGACAACAATTAGCTGCCAGTCGCACAAGATAGGAGCGTCTGTACCAATCAGCATAGGTGATGGATGAGGCCTGCGTCATATCCTGCAGCAACATGGTGGACACGTTATTTGTTGCTTCGGTACTTTCCGCGAGCAAAGTGAGTTCGAAATTGAGCCGCAGGGAGCGTTCGTCCAGATTAGCAGTACCGATGCAGCATGTGGCTGAATCTGCCACACAGATTTTCTCATGCAGAAATCCAGGCTCGTAGGCAAGCATGCGCACACCTGCCGCGAGCATGGGCGGAATAAAGGTGAGCAGAGCTAATTGGGCTGTGAGATTGTCTCCCCGTCGGGGAATGAGGATGCGTACATCCACTCCGCGCAGGGCAGCGGCGCAGAGTGCGGATTGCACCGATTCATTGGGGACAAAGTACGGACTGGCCAGCCAGAGTCGTTCCTTGGCCGCAGCTGCCATTTCCAGCAGGGTGAGCTGCCATGTATTCAGGGGCCCGTCCTCTGGTCCGCTTGGAACGAGCTGGCAGGTGTGCGTGCCGGCCTCTGCTTGCTGAATAAGCAGGTGGGTAATATTTTCGCCAGAGGCGCGTTTCCAGTCATCGGCAAAGCTGAGCAGACATTGCGTGACCACGGGGCCTTGCAGGTGAATGAAGGTATCACGCCAGTAGGGACGCTGGTTGGTGCGAGTGTATTCCAGGCCTACATTCAGGCTGCCGAGATAGGCGCACCTGCTGTCAATAATCACCAATTTACGGTGGTTTCGGTAATTTGCTCTCAGTATGGAACTCAGCCAGAATCGCTTGCCATTGGCAGAGCTGACTTTCACGCCGGCTCGCCTGAGTTTACGCAGATAGCCTGCCGGGAGCTTGAGAGAACCTATTTCGTCGTATATGACATAGACCTGGACTCCGACCCGGGCTCTTTCCTCCAGTGCTTTTCTCAGTGTGATGCCTACGCTGTCATTGCGGATGATGAAGAATTCCAGCAGAATTGAATGCTGTGCCGCACGAATGGCGTGCAGCATATCGCGGTAGGTGTTATCGCCATCCTGAAGAATGCGGATATTATTGCCGGAGCAGGGGGCGTATCCGGTGCTGCGGGTCAGGGTGCGGGCCAGCGGAGTGTGTGGCGGCGTCCATGCATGGAGTGATTTCAGAACAGCCTGAATGCTCTCCCTGCTGTGGCGGCTGGTGGTGTGGCGATGAATACGGGCTGCCCCCAACAGCAGGTATAGAGGCAGTGTGAGTATGGGTAAAAGAATCAACCCGAGCATCCATGCAATGGTGCCCTGCGGTGAGTGAGGCCGGCAGAGTGCATGCAGGGCAAACACAAGACCCACTGCGTGCAGCAGAGGAACAACATAGACCGGTAGCTGCATACTCGCATCCATGACGTTATTCTGCTTTCAATGGTTGCTGCTTCTGCGGTTCTGAGGTGACACTGCTGGCAGCTCCTTTGAGCTTCTTGCTCAGTCCGAATTTCCATTGCGGTGAAATGAGATCACCGTATACATCGATATCAATCAGGAAGTCGGAGAGAATGGTGATGGGGGAGATGATGAGCGTCGGTACACTGGAGATTCTGGGCCATAGATCTCCATCGATAGTGAGTTTATCCAGGTCTATATCCAGCTGTACATCCACATCCAGATTATACCCTTTTGCTTTCATATTGCGTGTGATGAGGTGCCCGCCCATGATGTCGAAGCGGCTGAAAGCTTCATCAATGCCGTAACGAAGGAAATGGTTTGCAAAGGGTACCTTATAGGCAGAGCTTTGTACCATATCGATAGCATTGCTGCCAGTATCGAATATGCTGCGAATAAACTTATCCACCCAGGAGGGCGGTGCATCCTCTTTTTTTATGTACACTGTTTCCTGCAGCCTGGTCAGGTTGCCCGGTACGTCGGAAAGGAACGCGCCAATAGGACGGAACAAACCAATCTGCATCAGGTCGCCATCTGTAAGGTGTACCTGACCATATGCCCGCACTGCATCCAGCTCCGGCGATGCTGCCTGGAAACGTATAAAGCCATTGCAACAGGCAGAGGTGAATTCTGTCCCATAGGATGCCACAATGTCCTTCAAATCCAGGTTGCGGGCAACAAAGAATCCATCCAGTGTGGTGTCTTTTCCAGCAAAATTGATGCGCAGAGAACCGTCCAGACTACCGCCCCAACACTGGGCATTCATGCGGTCGAGATAGACATCAATATCGCTGATATTGATAAATCCACTGAAATTGGAGAGGGGGATTGTGGTGCCCAGGAAACGGAATCCGGCTCCCGTGGCTGCCCGGGCATGGATAAGGCCTTTCATCGGTACTTCACATTTTCGCGAAAGCGGGAAAATGCAGTACTCTGTTTCAATGTCAGCGGGACGCTCAAGAACCACATCCTCCAGGAAATGCTGGAGAGGGGCATAATACATGCCGATGGAGTAGGCCGGATAGCAGGTGCCTTTCAGCTTGTGCAGAGAGATGGTGTAGTTCTCAATATCAAAGCGTACGGCTTCTCCTGTGATTCTGCTGGTGGCGGGGCCGTTCTTGATGCCCATGCGTTTGAACCACGGCTTGTTGTCGTACGTAACATCCGGGTTGAGCAGGTTAATGTTAATGCGGTCCGGTAGAGACTTACCCTGGTTGTCTACACAGTCCATTTGCACCAGTACCTCAACTCCACAGGTGCCGTGTTTGACCCTGGAATAGGGATCTCTTCCTAAATCGGTGCGCAGATATTCCTCCCCTGTCGGTTTGCCCTGGACATCTTCCTTGTCGCGAATGGCCCCCAGGAGGAAGTCCATGTTAATAAGTTCAGCATCGCAGAACACATGTACGAAGATGCCCTTGTCGTAACGAATGGTGGTGTTGATGTTGGTGACATTGTTGCGTGTGATGCCATCCCTGCAGCGGAAGTCGCGCATAATCCAGTGAGCATCTTCATTGTCAATAAGGGCGTTGACGATGTTGACCGGAATGGTGTTGTTTCCGGTGATGTGACACTCCTTCAGCGGGTTGCCACTTACATGAACATCCAGTATGCCCAATTTGTGCTGGGCATTCACGTCTGCAGCGTAGTGCATGCTGCCGTCCTCGCTCGTCGAGAATTCGCCTTTCACCTGGAGGGTGAGCGGAATCTCCATTCCCTTGTGTACATGAACATTGTGGCACACGCGGATGAGTTCCGGCAAATG
>JAGBZE010000059.1 GCA_017628435.1 Akkermansia sp. | reverse complement strand
TTTCCGGCCACGGGCTGGATGTGGTGGAGCATGTAGCCATCTCCATCCCCGCGCACGAGGATAACCAGCATTATCTCGATACCAAGCGCGACCGGATGGGTCACCTTATCTGATTCTCAGTTTTCAGCCAGGCGCGGGTTTCCGCGCCTGGCTGCTTTTAGCGACTTCATGGCGCACAATGAACCAGATTGCTCTTGATTCCACCATTTCTGCATGGTAGAATCCCCGCGCTATGTTCTACATCACAACAGCAATTGACTACACAAACGGCGCACCCCACATCGGGCATGCGTATGAGAAGGTTCTGGCAGACGTTCTCTCTCGCTGGCACCGAATGTGTGGCGAGGAGGTTTTCTTCCTGACGGGTGTGGACCAGCACGGCCAGAAAGTGCAGCAGAAGGCCGAGGCCGCCGGCATGCAGCCCCAGGAATATGCCGACATGGTAACGCAGAAGTTCATTGCTCTCTGGGAGCGTCTCGGCATCCAATATGACGGCTGGGCCGCCACAACCGATGCCCGCCACAAGGCCTGTGTGCAGGCCATTCTGAGCGACCTCAAGGAAAAGGGCTGCCTGTACAAGAAGGGCTATAAGGGTTTCTATTCCATCCGCCAGGAGCAGTTCCTCACCGATAAGGAACGCAACGAGGAAGGCGTGTTCGGCCCGGAGTGGGGCGAAGTGGTGGAGCTTGAGGAAGAAAACTGGTACTTCAACCTCAGCCAGCAGGTAGAATGGCTGAAGAACTACGTGACCAACCACCCCTCCGTTGTCACCCCCGAATTCCGTCGTCAGGACCTCCTGAACGCCATTGAGCGCTCAGCCGGCGTAGACCTTTGCATCTCCCGCCCGAAGGACCGCCTTTCCTGGGGTATTCCCCTGCCCTTCGACCCGGATTTTGTGACCTACGTGTGGTTCGACGCTCTGGTAAACTACATCTCATTTGCCGGTTACAAGGCCGAGGAAGGTGCTGGTCTGCCGGACTTCAACAAGCTGTGGCCCGCCGCATGCGAGGTTATCGGCAAGGATATTCTGGTACCGGCCCACGGCATCTACTGGCTGTGCATGCTGCACGCCATGGGCTTCTCCGATGAGCAGATGCCGGAGCTTCTTGTTCACGGCTGGCTGAACATCAAGGGTGAGAAAATGTCCAAGTCCCTCGGCAACATTGTGGATCCGAACGACCTGTGTGATGCCTTCGGCCCCGAGGCTGTGCGCTACTACCTGGTGCGCGACACCAAGACCGGCTATGACAGCGACTTTGACCCGGAGCGCATGAAGATGATTTACAACACCGAGCTTGCCAACGATATCGGCAACCTCTGCAACCGCTCCCTCAACATGTGCGTGCGCTACTGCGGCGGCACCGTCACCCTCACCGAGGGCGATGATGAGCTTTCCGCGTCTCTGCGCGAGAGCATGAGCAACACGGTATCCAGGTTTGCTGAGTGCATGAACGCCTACAATACCTCCGATGCTCTGGCTGCGCTGAACGCTCACGTAGGTCTGTGCAACAGCTACATCGAGCAGAAGCAGCCCTGGACACTGGCCAAGGATGAAGAAAAGCTTCCCGAGCTGCAGCGCGTACTGGCCCACCTGCTGGAATGCTGCGCTCAGGTTGGATTCCTGCTTGGCTGCGTGCTGCCGGAAGCCTCTGCCCGCATTCTTTCCCAGCTTCAGCTGGATGTTGCCGGTCTCACCCCGCAGGCTATGACCTGGGGTCTGGTGAAGAATGGCCACAGCGTACAGGCTCCCAGCCCGGTGTTCCCGCGTATTCTCTCCGAGGAGGAGAAGGAAAAGATGGCCGCAAAGGCTGCCAAGGCTGCAGAAAAAGCAGCCCGCAAAGCCGCCCAGCAGGGTTAATTCATCCACAAAACAACAAAAATAAGCAGGTGGTGCATCAACACCACCTGCTCTTTTTGTTATCAAGGCCGGTTCGAGCGGAGCATCTGCAGAAGCGCCGCCGGATCTCGGAAATAGGTATGCAGGAAATGGCGCAGCTCTGAAGCCTCGTCCTCCGGCAAATGCGGCAGCAATTCCTCAAACATACGGCGCGAGGTCTCCAGCGATTCCAGACTATCAGCCGTTGCCAGAGAGTGCTGACAGCGAGCCATCATCACCTCGTTTCGGTTTCCAGGCAGGGCCTCTGCCAGCTGTTGCTCCAGCAAACGCCCCATCTCGGGGCTGCCGTGCGGCACGGACTCACGCTGCGACAGGAACAGACAGGCCTGCTCCTTTGCCGCCACAATTCCTCGCATTCCTGTCACATTGGCCACATCGAGCTCCATAATGGCATGCATCAACTCCTCACGGGGCACAGCAAACGACTTACTATCCGGGAAGCCCTGGAAAATACGGTACAAAGTCCGGGCTCGCTCTTCCCCCGCCTGCTCTGCAGCCTTCCGGAACAGCTCAGCGGCCTCACAAGCACCCTCCAGCAGATTCCTTGCTTCAGCCTCCGTTACATCGCCATTCTGGAAACCGCCCATCACTTGACCTTGTGGATTGATGACCATCAGCGTGGGAAAGCCCGACACACCATAACGCTTAGCAATCTCCTCATTCCGACGCAGCAGAGTCTGGTCAAAACTCTTCCGGTGCGGCAAATCCACCTCCACCAGCACAAAGCGGGAGAAAGCAAACTCACAGAAAGCAGGCGAATCCAGAACCTTGCGGCGTAGGCGCACACAGGCACTGCACCAGTCGGAGCCAGTAAAGTCAATAAGCACCAGCTTGTTCTCCTTCTCAGCCAGGCGGCAAGCCGCAGGCAAATCAGTCATCCACCCGGCAGCTTCCATTACCGGGCTCGCCAATACAGCGGGAGCTATCAATCCTACACACAGAAAACGTTTCATCGTTTGCTTGATATTTCGTTTGATTTTATCGGCTCCAGCCCTGCATGAGGTAGAGCTGGGAGTTCACACAGCGGGATACCGAACCATCCGCCGGTATAAAATGCAACTCCCACACGGAGGCATAGTATTCCCCCCATTCCCCGCTGTACACAGTGAAATCAACAGGCTCCGAAAGCTGGCAAATCTGGCGATAGAGCTTTGTACTCAGGTTCTGAATCTGCGTATTCCGGATGCTGAGTTCCTTGTTCTTTGTATATTCACGCGTCTTCACGCAGAATGTACCCGCAGGATAATCTGCCGGAGCCATAAGTTGCAACCGGTACATCCCCGGCTGACCGCGCTGCTCCAGCACGATGAACGGCTTATCAGGCAGCGCAGGCACCAGGGAATCCAGGGTCTCCCGGTCAGCTTTAGCGGCCAGCGGCGCGAGCGCTTCATCCAGTAACTGCATTCCCTTCAGCGCAAAAACAGACGGTTCCCCAGAGTCCCGCTTATATCCTACATAACTCCAATCGTGAGCAAACGACACCATCCATTCATCACCATTAAGACGAGGGCCACCTGTAACCGATTTTTCCGGATGGTACAGAGCTGAGAGATGTCGGCATGCGTGAACCCCCGGAGTCAGGACCTCATAGCAATAGGCACGGAGGCAGTACTCATGCAGCAACTCCGGTGTCTCTTTGGCCAGTTTCTCCAGATTCGATGCAGTGGTGGGCAACACCTCGTCTCCACCCACGCACATAGAAGTATCCACCTTGCACAAATCAGCATATTGCTGAACGACAGCAGGCAGTTCGGCATCCTTCCCCTCATGCAGGGGCGCCTGGAAGTGCATCGCCCGCGGTACGGCCATACCGTGACGTCCACCGGGAGACAGCTCCTCCGGCACACTGATACCAAGTGTAAAATCGTCGTAACAAGCAAACGCTGATACAAATATACCCATTCCTATTGAAGGGCACACAAGCGCAGCTGCTCCCCCTGACCAAACCCAGGCAAGCATGGCCCTCCACTGCCGTTGTATCAGCCGCCGCACCGTAAACACAACGAGCCACACCCCCAAACCCAGCAGCAGCAGCCCCTGCACCAGCCACACTACCACATTCGCCCAGCCCAGAAGCATTCGCATCACTACCCCCACTCCACCGCTCGCGCCACCCAGGCAGCAAACAGTAAACATACACAGCCAGGTACCCAGCACGGTCAGCACGGGTACCACCCAGGTGCGCCCCAGCACTCCACGCATCATTGAAAGAATAATCTTCATCAGCTGCCTTACTATAGTATATTCACGGCATAAAAGCAATTCATCATTAGTAGAAACCTTATATAATATGCCCACAACCTATATGATCCGCCCGAATTTCTTTGACATCAACTGCGGGGTGATGTAGTATACAGGGAATAGCTTTTTTATCATGAAAACACTCATCATTGCCCGCCACGGCAACACCTTTGCCAAGGGCGAAACTCCCACCCGCGTAGGATGCCACACCGATCTTCCCCTTGTTGAGGAAGAGCGTGGTCGTGGTGTTGGTCTGTATCTGAAAAAACTGGGGCTGGTACCCACCCGCATTCTGGCAGCTCCGCTCAAGCGCACCATGGGCACCGCTGCCCTGGCCGCCGAAGCCGCTGGCTGCACCTGCCCGGTGGAGCCCGACCACCGCTTCATCGAAGTAGACTACGGCCCCGATGAAAACAAGACAGAGGAACAGGTGATGGCTCGTCTGGGTGCCGAAGCCGCCAAGGCAGAGGGTATTGACCCCGCCACGCTCAGCGCAGAGGAGATTGAAGCCAAGGGCGAAGCCATCATTGACAAATGGAATGCAGATGCCACTGTGCCCGATGGCTGGAAGGTGGATGTGCAGCAGATTCGCGACAACTGGATGAGCCTTGCCTCTGAGGTGAAGGATGGCGAAATCATGCTCTGTGTTTCCTCCAACGGCACCATCCGCTTTGCCCCGGTCATCACCGGTGATTATGCTGGTTTCTGCGCGGAACACGACATCAAGGTCGCCACCGGCGGTGTCTGCATCTTCACCAGCGAAGACGGCACCACATGGACCTGCACCGAATGGGGCACCAAGGCTTTCAAGAAAATCTGAACCAAAACCCGGAAGCCATGATGGAGAAACTGAAACCCGCCTGGATTGAGGAGTTCAAGAAGTTCGCCCTCAAAGGTAACGTAGTTGATATGGCCGTTGGTGTCATCATCGGCGGTGCATTCGGCAAAATTGTCACATCCCTAGTGAATGATATCATCATGCCGGCTGTTTCCATGCTGACCGGCGACACCAAGAACCTGGCAGAGATGAGCTATGCCCTGAGCGCCGAAGAAGGCGCCCCGGTCATCAAATACGGCGTATTCTGCCAGACGGTGCTGGATTTCCTCATCATTGCGCTCACCATCTTCTGGGCAGTGCGCCTGGTGTGCAAGCTGCGCGTGAAGAAGGAAGAGCCCGCAGCCCCTGCCCCGGCACCTGAGCCGCCGCCCACGCCGGAGGACATCCTGCTGCTGCGCGAGATTCGTGATGCACTGAAAAACAAGTGAACAAGAAACAACTCATAGCCAGGGTCCAGCGCTATATGGGCCCCGGCGCAACCCGGGCCACCGCCTCTGCTGCAGTAGAGGCGGTGCTTGCGTCCATTCACCAGGCTACTGAGGCCGGCGAAAAGCTGCATCTGGCTCACTTCGGCACCTTTGAACGCGTGCAACGCGCCGCTCGCCAGGGCTTCGATATCAATACTGGCACACTGCGCGCCATACCGGAGAAACAGGAGCTCACATTCAAAGCCGCCAAAGGGCTCCTGCACGAGCCTACTCCGTAACAGTAAGCCTCCGCGAATACAAAAGGAGCTCCCGGAATCATTTCCGAAAGCTCCTTGCTTAAACATTTATTGCTGCGTCAATAATCGCGCTTCAGCAGGTAATCATTGATGGCCAGCAGATTCTCGCGACGGCGGTCGGAGAACACATCCAGCGCTGCACGAGCAGCAGCGGTAAGCTCGCGAGCCTCGGCGCGGGCATTGTCCATACCCACCAGGGCGGGATACGTGGCCTTCTGCACCTTGGCATCCTTGCCGATGCTCTTGCCCAGTACCTCCGGCGTGGAGGTCACGTCCAGAATATCATCGATAATCTGGAAAGCCAGCCCGAGGCAGCGGCCATATTCCGTAAGGGCATCCAGCTGCTCCGGCGTACAGCCGGCGGACATGCCGCCAAGGCGCACTGAAGCAATGATGAGGGCGGAGGTCTTTCCGTGGTGAATGGCGCGGAGGTCTTCCACGCTCAGCTCGCGGCCTTCGCCCTCCAGGTCAAGCACCTGACCGCCCACCAGGTGGCGGCTGCCGGTGCGATAGGCCATCTCGGCCACATAATCGGAAGCATCGTAGCGGTCATTGGCCGGCACGCGGGCCAGCATGGCAAACACCTCAGTCAGCAGAGCATCACCAGCCAGCACAGCGATACCCTCGCCGAACACCTTGTGGCTCGTGGGTCGGCCGCGGCGCAGGTCGTCATTATCCATGCAAGGCAGGTCATCATGAATCAGCGTATAGGTGTGCAGCGTTTCCAGAGCACAGGCGGCATCCAGCGCAGCTTCCTCGCTGCCTCCGCAGGCCTTGGCAGCCTCCAGACACAGCAGCGGGCGGATTCGCTTGCCACCGGCAAAGATGCTGTAGCGCATGGCCTTGTGGATAGTGCTGGGGGCAATATCCTCGCCGGGCAGCAGCTCGTTCAGACGGGCTTCCACCTTGGCGGCCGTTTCCTTGATGAGAGTCTTGATGTCCATGACGGCAAAATGATTTACTTACCCTTCACCAGCAGCTCAGCAATCTGCACGGCATTCAGGGCAGCGCCCTTGCGCACCTGGTCGCCAACCACCCAGAGATTCAGGGCATTGTCGATGGCAATATCCTTGCGGATACGCCCCACGTAGCAGGTGTCGCCGTTGGTGGAGTCAAGCGGGGTGGGCCACACATTGTTGGCCACGTCGTCCATGAGTTCTACGCCGGGCATACCGTCGAAGCAGCCGCGAGCGCCTTCCACATCCACCGGCTTCTCGAACTGAGCAATGCAGGAGATGGAGTGGCTGCGATATACGGGAACACGCACGCAGGTGCAGGTCACATTCAGCTCCGGCAGATTCATAATCTTGCGGCCTTCGTTGAGCATCTTGAGCTCTTCCTTGGTGTAGCCGTTGTCGGCGAACTTGTCAATCTGGGGCAGCACGTTGAAAGCAATCTGGCGGGGATAGGTCTTAATCTCCACAGGATGTCCGTCCACAATGGCGCGCACCTGGTTCTCCAGCTCGGTAATACCGTGCTGACCGCTGCCGGAAACAGCCTGGTAGCTGCTGGCCACGATGGTCTTCAAGCCATACTTCAGGTGCAGCGGGTACAAAGCCATCAGGGTGATGATGGTGGTGCAGTTCGGGTTGGCAATGATGTTGCGGGGATGATTGAAAGCGGCCTCACCGTTAATCTCGGGCACTACCAGCGGCACATCAGCGTCCTGACGGAAAGCGGAGGAGTTGTCCACCACCACGCAACCGGCAGCACCGGCGATGGGGGCGAACTCGCGGGAAATATCACCGCCGGCTGCAAAAAGGGCAATGTCCACATCGCCGAAGGAATCAGCAGTCAGCTCCTGCACCGTGAGCATCTCACCACGGAATGCAACCTGTTTACCGGCAGAACGATGAGAGGCCAGAAGTTTCAGAGAGGCCAGCGGAAAGTTACGGGTCTCAAGGCAGGAAAGAATCTCGACGCCCACCGCACCGGTGGCGCCCACGATAGCGACTCTGGGATTATTCATGTTCATGAATGATTGATTTACAGGATGATTCATGTGCTCGTGGCACGCGCGTAGTATACACGATTTCCGTGCATTATCAAGCCTAAAGGGAACAGATATTCCCCGTTTTTTCAAACTTATCGCGCAAAATAGGGCACCAGGCAACTCGTAACAGCTGCCGGATGCCCGAAAAACTGGTATTCAGCCTCCCGAATCAGGATTCGATATAGCCGACGTAGGGCAGATTGCGGTACTTGCCGTTGTAATCCAGGCCGTAACCTACCAGGAAGTAATCATCGCAGTGCAGCGCGCAGAAGACGCGTTCGTGATCGAAAGCGCGGCGGACGCTCTTGTTGATAGCCACCGTAGCAACCACCCTCACCGCACCATTCTCGTAAAGTGCATCGCACACTTCCTTCATGGTCAGTCCGGTATCCAGCACGTCGTCAATCACCAGCACATTCTTACCGGCGCAGTCCGGCAGAGCATTGTGCCACTTAAGCTTGCCCGTACTTTCTGTGCCCGAGTAGCTGGAAATACGAATCGTCTGCAGCTCGAAATTAGCAGGCAGGCAGCGCAGCAGATCCGCAGCATACCAGATAGCGCCATTGAGCAGACAAAGCGCCACAACCGGTTCCTTGTCGCCGAAACAGGCCTCGATATCACCCGCCACACGGCGCACAGCCTCCTGAATCTCTTCTGCAGTATAAAGTGTCTTGATGTCCATAATCGTTTATTCAGAAAAAAGTATATTCCCTCTCAGTTTTCCACTTCAGTGGGAATTATGATAACTCCATTTCGTCAGCAGAGGAAGCCCCCCCACGCACCTTGGCAAACAGATTATCCCAGAACGGGCACACCTTGAAGAAAAAACCGATGATGTAGCCCGTGCTCACAGCGCATATAAGCGAGCCTTCACGCACACCAACCACATCGCCCCAGATAATCAGTGAAGTCACCACCGCAATGGCAATCATTGAGCAATCCACTGCCACCTTCACGCGACTGAAGCGCCACGAGAAGGTACGGCTCAGCGCAAGGCAGAAACCTTCAGCAGAAAGGGGCACCATATCGGCCTTCACATAGGTGAAAATACCGAATGCACAAATCACACAGCCAACCAGCGTGTATGCCAGCGAAAAGGTATAGTTCTCTACAGGAAGCAGGCGGGTATAACTCAGGCAGAAGTCCAGCATGACACCGAGAATAACACCCATCACCACCTGAAGCAGCTGCACCGGACGGTAATTGCGACGAAGCAGCAGAATCTGCAGCAGCACCAGCAGCACATGCACACAGATGAGAAGCCTGCCCACGGTAAAGAAGCTGTATCCCATGCCGCCGGGCACGTCACCCAGCACCAGGTGGAAAACCAGAGCAGGACTGGTGATGGCATCCGTACCTAAATCAGCCAGCACAGTAAAAGCAATACCCTGAGCCAGCAGGAACATCCCGAAAAGAAGGCAGAACAGGCGCAGGCAATTTTCTTGAAAAGTACGTTTCGTGCTCATTGCAGCGCCCTGATTCTACCTGATAGCGGGTTACGACGCAAGCCTTTAATTTCGCTGCAAATTCTTTTCGGGTCTGTTTCAAATCTGCTGACAAATAATCCTTTTGGCTCATGTTAATGCAATGAGAAATAAAAGATTGTAGTCTTTTTCCAAAATTCGTCAGATATTCAAAGCACACAAAGGGCAATTCTTCGAGCAATTAGCAAGCTCCTGGTAAACGGAATTTCCAGCCCACGGTAGT
>JAGBZE010000058.1 GCA_017628435.1 Akkermansia sp. | reverse complement strand
TCATCTGCCCCTTGCCCTGGTAGGAACCAGTCTGCTGCTTACCGGCGGGAATCTGCAGAATCATCACAAACTTCTCAAGCTGGCAGGAAGATGCCTCATTATTCACACCAAGCAAGGCAAGGAAATCGTTATTCTTGAGAATATCAATACCGGTCCAGCTCAGCTCGCCCCAGAATTCCCAATAACCGTTCTCAAGCTTCGGGTCACGAGTCAGAGCATAGGTGCAGGGGAAACTTCTGCTGGAACCAGGAGTAAAATAGGAATTTACAAACCATCCGGCTTCCTCCGTATCGAACTGAAGCGAAAACTGGGGCGTACCCACCTTACCAACAATAGTAGTACCAACCAGAGCCTTTGCAGGCTTACCGGCAGAGCCTGTACCACCGCCGCCGCCACAGGAGCTGAGCGTTAAACCAAGAGCCATGCCAACTGCGGCAAGAAGGGGGAGAAAGATCTTTTTCATACGTTATTATATAATTAAAAGGTGAAATGCCTTACTTCTCCAAGTCTATCATGGCACACGCAGGAATCAAGCAAAAAGTTGTACTTCACTCCCCAAAAAAACAAAAAAATCGACCGCTCGGGGAGGGAAGCGGTCGATTCAGGCTTATAAGCAGAACTAGCTTCTATAGTCTGTGTCGGAAATCATCCTGAGGCTGAAGAGCAGTCACAAATGCCACCAGCAAATCAATACAGCTCTGCACATCGCGCATATCAGCCGTTTCCACCGGGCTGTGCATGTAACGCAAGGGCAATGAGAAACAGGTAGCAGGCACGCCATTGCGGGAGCGGTACACCTGGTCGGTATTAGTACCCGTAGAGCGACCGGTCACTTCTCTCTGTAAAGGAATCTCCTGCTGGAAGGCCAGCAACTCCATGCGGGCATTGATATTCGGGTGACACACCGGCCCGAAGCTCAGACAGCCCCCCTGCCCCAGGCGCACATCACCATAACGGCCCTTATCCAGACCAGGGGAGTCAGTGGCATGGGTCACATCCAGGCAGATGGCCGCGTCCGGCTGAAGCCGGAAAGCCAGCATACCGGCACCTACGCAGCCAATTTCCTCCTGCACAGTATTGGCAAATACTACATTCCAGGCGGGTTTGATCTCCTTCTCAGCCAGTGTGCGGGCCACCTCTGCCAGAATAAAGCCGCACAAGCGGTCATCCAGCGCACGGCACACCAGACGGCGGCCATCATTCAGCATGAGCGGGCCATCGCAGTACACGCCCACGGAACCTACACGCAGCCCCAGAGACTCTACCTCCTCGCGGGAATCACAGCCGAAATCCACATACAGCTCATGTAGCTTGGGCGCCTTTTCATCAGCCGCACCGCCGCGCAGGTGAATAGCGGTGTTACCGGTAATGCCAATCACCTCACCATCCGTGCCGATAAAGCGAATGCGGCGACCACGGGCTATAGCCACATCACTACCGCCCACACGTTCCACACGGGCAAAACCGTTGTCATCAATATAACGGATAGAGAAGCCGATCTCATCGGCATGAGCATCAAGCATCAGCGTAGGAGCATTCTCCCCGGCAGCGCGCAATAATGCCCAAGTGGAACCATAGGCATCGCACTGCACCTCATCCGTATATGGCTTGATGTAGCCTGCCCAGAGACGCTGAGCATCCATCTCCAGCCCCGTGGGAGCCGGAGTTTCCAGATACTCGCTCAGAAATTCTGCAGATTGTTCGTTCATGATAAAAAGTTGGCTCCCCTGATTGGGGAGCCGGAATTGAGGATTTAATCAGACTTACATGTTGGCGTAGCCAATATCACTACGACGCTGGGAGCCGGCGAAATCCACCTTGGCAGCCTCAGCATGAGCAAGAGTACGGGCAGCATCGAGCGTGTCCCCCTGTGCCACAATAGCCAGCACTCGGCCACCGGCTGTCACCCACCCCTCCGGGGTATGCTTGGTTCCACAGTGGAATACGCGGGCATCGCATTTTTCCAGGCCGGAAATAAGGTCGCCGCAGTGAGAGCTGGCGGGATAACCGGCGCTGGCCAGAATGCAGCAGATGCTCCAGCCATCGCTGAAGGTGATAAGCTCAGGAGCAAACTCGCCCTTGGCCCCCTTCAGGCAGAAGGTGGCCAGATCACCCCGCAGCAGAGGCATCACGGCCTCACACTCAGGGTCACCAAAGCGGCAGTTATACTCAATAACCTTGGGCCCTTGCGGAGTAAGCATCAGACCGAAATACAGGAAACCGCGGTAGGGCAGACCATCTGCCTGCAGGCCACGTACCGTAGGAGCCACGATGGTTTCCTCGATAGTCTTGATAAGCTCCGGAGAAGCCAGCTGACGGGAAGCCACTGCGCCCATGCCACCGGTGTTGGGGCCGGCATCGCCTACTTCCAGGCGCTTGTAGTCGCGGGCAGGGCAAAGAATAAGATACTTATCATCGCAAATGGCACCGAAAATGGAAATTTCCGGGCCGGTAAGAAATTCCTCCACCAGCATACGGCCTTCACCAAAGCGCTTCTGAATGAACACCTCATTCAGGAACTCCTCTGCACTGGCGGCATCCGGGCATACAGCTACCCCCTTGCCGGCAGCCAGACCATCAAACTTCAGCACAGTGGGATACTGGCCGTTGATGGCGGCAATAGCCTCATCATAACTCTCCACCGCGGTAGCCATACCCGTTGGAATCTTGTGGCGCAGCAGGAAATTCTTGGCAAACTCCTTGGAAGCCTCCAGCTGAGCACTTTCCTTCTGCGGCCCCCAGCAGGGAATACCGGCAGCAGCGCAGCGATTGGCCAGGCCTTCATCCTTCACAAGGTAGCTTTCCTCTCCAGCCACGCAAAGGTCAATCTTGTTGTCCACCATCCACTGAATCAAGCCATCAAGGCCATCGGCCTCAATACGCGTAGCAGTCTGGCAGATAGCATCGCTACCAGGGAAGGTATAGAGCTCAGGGTTGCACGGGCTGGCAGCCAGAGTCTCTACAAGAGCCTGTTCGCGCCCACCTTTTCCAATGACGGCAATTTTCATGTTGCCGCCATTCTATCATATAAGCTTTCGTGGAGCAAGGGCAAATAACTCACACACCCGCATCCTGGGGCTGCAGAGCAAACACCCTCATGAAATAAATCTGAGTTTTATTGTCGACGCTTGCGAAGAGCCAGACGTCGGGAGCTCTTTCCTGTAACACTACGCTTCTTGAATCGGGTAGATGCCATACTACTGCGAGAAGACCAACGCCCCGACCTGCGAGCGCGATACCGATGCGTGGGCTTCAGGCCATCCACCGGAAGCTTAGCCACAGCTTCCTTGGGCACATGAATACTTCCCTTACTGGCATCCAGCTCAGCTTTCAGGTAGGTCTCCTGCGTGCAGCTTTCAATGGCAACCGGCATACCGCGGTGAACGCGTCCGAAAAGGTCCACGATATCATCACTCTTCATGCGGATACAGCCGTAGGATGCAGGCTGACCGATATAGCGTTCCTCAGGTGTGCCGTGAATGTAGATACGGCGGCGGTGAGTCGAGCGGTTATCATTTTCCAGACCAGCAAGCTGAATCACGCGAGTCACCACCGGATCGCGCCCGGCGGCATCCACATCCACCACCTCGCCGGTAGGTTTGCACCCCTTGAACACCATACCCTGCGGCTGACCTTCCCCATTTTTCTGCGAAATAGCATGAATACCCAGCGGTGTGCGGTTGCTGCCGTTGGTGTTTCCGATACCGAACTTGGAAGAACTGATACTGTAATCCTTAACTTTCTTACCCTCCTTGAAAACGGTAAGCTTCTGATCACTCAGTGTAACAGCAACACCATCGCGCACCACTGCCTTCGGCGGAATATCTTCAGCATACAGCGTCTTTTCCGCGCGAAAAAGACCGCATGATGTCAACATGGTGCAACTACCCGCCAACAGGCAGAACATAACACCACTGAAAAAAGCTTTCGTCATAGAATGAAATGCTATAGCTGTTTTCTCATTATGCCTTGCAAGCCCGGCGCTTCTGCATTGCGCCATCCACCAGGCGGGCAATAGATGCAAAACTCGTATAGTAGAAGCCCAGGAACGGAGTCATGAGCACCAGGGTCAGGTAATCGCCATTGCGGAAATTCAGATACTCCACATAACCGAAGAATAGAGCAAAGCAAAGCTCCAGAGCAGGTACAAGGAATGACTTGATAGCCTTGTATCCCTTGGCTCGCTTCTCAATGGAAAGAGCTCCCTGATTCGATTCGCCGAACTTGGGTGTACGCACAAACTCGCTCTGCTGGCCAGCCATTGCCTCCAGCACCGCCTTGGCATTATTCACAGCCATACCTACACCCAGAGCCAGTAAGGGAATGATAAGCGGAAACACCATATACCAGCGACGCGGACGCACTATCATCTCTGCCGTTATATAGAAAAGACAGACAGAAATAGTCGCAAAGAAGAACAGAGTGAAAGTCAGCAGAATCATCTGCCACTGATCCCAGGCCCAGTCACCGGTCGGCTGCACCATGCCCGTACACACAGGCATTACCAGGAAGCAAAGCAGAATAAGAGCCAGATAGGAGAAATTACATGTGAGGTGCGTGGTCGCCTCCATCTTAGCCTTGAAGGGAGCATTGGAGCGCCAGATATCAAAGAACATCTTGCGGCAAACCTGTATACACCCCTTGGTCCAGCGGTGCTGCTGTGCCTTGAAGCCATCCATATCCACCGGAAGTTCCGCGGGTGTCTCATAATCATTTAGATAGACGAAACGCCATCCCTTCATCTGGGCGCGATAGGAAAGATCCATATCCTCGGTGATGGTGTCGTGCTCCCAGCCACCGGCATCAATAATGGTGCTCTTGCGCCACATACCGGCAGTACCATTGAAGGTGAAGAAGCGACCGGAACGGTTACGGCAGGTCTGCTCCAGCGCGAAGTGGCCATCCAGGAAAATACTCTGCAGGCGAGTCAGCAGGTTGTAATTTCGGTTAATATGAGCCCAGCGAGTCTGCACCACACCAATCTGAGGATCTGTAAAATACGGCACGCACACCTTCAGAATATCCGGTTCCGGACGGAAGTCAGCATCAAGGATCAACAGGAACTCACCCTTTGCCACAGCATCGGCAGCCTCCAGAGCGCCAGCCTTAAAACCTGTTCGGTCCTCACGGTGCAGGCAGACAATATCATACCCCTGAGCGCGATAATACTCCACCTGCTGCAGGCAGAGATCATAGGTATCATCCGTAGAATCATCCAGAATCTGGATTTCCATCTTATCCTTGGGATAATCGATAGCTGTTACCTTTCTGAGCAGCCCCTCCACCACGAATTTCTCGTTGAACATGGGCAGCTGGATAGTCACCATAGGCCACTCATCCCACTGAGCCTTAGGCTGTGGAATATCCCTCCGGTGCTTAACATACAACACCAC
>JAGBZE010000057.1 GCA_017628435.1 Akkermansia sp. | reverse complement strand
GACAGAAGACTCCTTGACTTCGTTGAAAATGATGTTGACCAGCTGGCCACTCTTACGGAATTCGTTACGCAGGAATTCCAGAGCGTCACCCATGGGGACATCAACAAAATCAACGCTGGCAATGCGCAGATTAGAAAGGATATCACGATTGCGAAGCACACCCTCAGAAATAGTCACAGACTCAGTGCTGCCGGCCTGAAGAGTCGGAATGACCTGGGGAACCTGTTCCTCCCACACGGCATCCACCTCAGCCAGAGCCTTGGCGCGGTAGGAATCATAGGCTGCACGATAATAGCCGGAACGGCGCTTGCTTACAGCCTCCTGGCCACGACGAGCAGCGGTATTGTAGGGGTCAATCTTGATAACACGGTTGAACGCGTCATATGCCTCATCATACTTACCAAGATCCAGATGACCATAGGCAAGATTCAGGAGGCGGTTCACCTCTTCAACATTCTTGATATGCTCAGGGGTAAGAGCAGGATTATTGCGAACGGGGTCGCGCATCAGGGACAGCTCCTCGCGGGCACGCTTGTTGTTAGGTTCGCGTTCAAGCACATCCAGCAGAAGCTGTTCAGCTTCATCATAACGGCCAACACGAGCATACTCCATAGCTACTGCAATGGAGGCATCGCCGATGCTCTTCACAAGAAATTCCTGAAGCTTCTGAGTAGCGGGAGCCTTGGGTACTACCTTCCAGGCGGCCTCATACTTCTCAAGAGCCTGCACATACTGCTTCTGAGAGTAGCAGGTACGACCCTGCTGAAGCAGTTCAAGAGCCTCGGAGGTCTTAGCCTTACGACGGGCTGCCTCACGATGATTAATGCTATCCTGAGTATCACCAGCGTATACAGCCGTGGGGCCTACCTGGCTGGTGCCAGCAGCGGACGAAGTGCTGATGTAGCCAGCCGTATTTGCCTGCACATAGGGGCAGGAAACAGCAATGGCTGCAAAAAGCATCGCGCGCTTTGAATTGATGAGAGGTGTATGGTTCATGGTAACGTCCTATTTATGGCAGAATTCTGTTCAAATGTAAAGTCTACAATTTAATTTTTTCTTATTTTTTGGCTTTTTATGGCGTTTTTTTCCGATTTATGAAAGAATCACTTTTTGGAGGAAGCCTTACGCACAGCAACGGGGATATTGGTGCCGTCCAGCAAGATGCTGACAGACCCATCAACCTCGTTGATTGCATCAAGCGTGGCGCGGAGTTCGGAGCCATCAGCCTTACCCCCGGGAATGATAAAGGAATCCTTGGGACGAACTCTGAATTCCTTACCCTTCTGAGAGCCGGCAGTCACGCGCAGCAAGACCTTGGTATCACTGATGCGCTTGCCCTTCTCATTGACATTGCCGTATTCTTTTACATTTTTCGGCGATGTTCTCGTACCGGCACGAATAGCAAATTCGCGCTTGGTAACATCAGGCTCCATATCATCGCGCACAACGACAACATTCTCCTTAATCATGCCACCGAAGCTGGCATACTCCTTCTTGTCGAAACGCACAATCGTGAAGCGATTCGGCTCTTCCTTCTTCACACCAAAGGTAGACCCGGGCTTGAGTTCCTTACGCGTATCAACAAGGGCATTAGTTACACCGTCATAGATGCGGATATTAACCTTATCTGGAGTCTTGGCAGCCAGGCCGAACATCGTATCGACCTCAAGTGTTGCGCGAGTAACACTCACCTTAACCAGCTCCATCTTGACATTCTCGTTGGAGGGCTGGACAAGATCAGGATAACTATTGGCAGCAGACGGACAAGTCTTTGCAATATATTCCTCCTCGTTGGAGAAGCCATCCTTGTCGCTATCAAGCACGCGACCGTCAGAGCGCCCCAGAGCATCGGAAATGTTATTTGCAATAAACCAGGTATTCGGAATATCCTTATGAATGCAGGGAGCTGCAGGGTCATAAATATCAACCACAGTATTCTTCCCGTCTTCATCCAGAGTAATCTGCCAGAGCTCAGTCGAGAAGAAAAGGGGAGCCAGGCGAGGCTGACCGTTAATGGTTGCCCCTTCGGGCGCCACATCTGCCACCGTGCGGTCACGCTTCAGGCTTTCCTTCACCACATCAGCCTCCGCAGTAAGCGAAGTACTGTTCTTGGAAGCATTGATATTTGTTTCAGGAGCCGTGGCGCTATCCATATAGGAGTACACGCCAAGTCCTGCAGCAGCAAGACCAAGCACAGCCCCTGTGATGAGCACCTTAACCCCGGGATTTGATTGTTCAGCCATAGTTCTATATAATTTTAAAGGTTTACTTGGTCTTACCGGGAGTGAAATAAAGCACCTGCATCGTCATATGAACGCGGATTCGCTCATCTGCTCCACCTGTCTTGCGTACAGCAACCGTGCGATAACCACTTGTGGCACCACCATCACCGGTTGAAGCATCTACACCAACATCCTGCCCGGCAGCAGCAATTTCTGCCGGAGCCGTATAGGGATCTATCATGGGAAGATTATCTCCACCGCGCACGGCAATACCAGTGATGGTAAGGAAGAAATCCTTATCATTCATAACGCTGTTAAGAACCTTGGGCAAATCCCCTCGATTCGCCTCAAATGCCACCTCAAATCGCAGAGGGAAATAGGGAACAGCCTTGCGGCTATTGACATTCAGAGACTCAGCCGCCTCTGCCGGCAACGGAGCGCAATACACCTTCTCAAGAGAGGGAGCACCTGCCCCGACGATGTATTCGGCCATGCGGGTAACAGCCTTCAGCTGGAAACTGCGGAAAGGCACATCAACCTCCATTGGTGCAGCGTTCTTGAAAGAAGCAAGGCCCAGATTCTCTGCCGGACCAGCCACTCGGGAGCCCTGAGTCGCGGCCAGATTCTTAATCTTATTGATAGAATCCCGCAGATCGTTCTGGAAATCCTGAGGAGAAATCTTCTTACCATCACCCCAGCAGTAGGAGGCATAGCGGTTCAACTCAGCCTGCAGATCCTTGTTCACGCCGGAAACCTGAGAAAAGGCATTCTTGATTTCCTTCAGATTCTGGCTGGTGGGAGCCAGTTCCTGGTTATCGTAACCGGCAAAACGGTCATTGATTTCAGCTATCTTTTCCTTATTAGCCTCAATTTCCTGGCTCTTTCCGTAGCCATAGAACATGATGACGCCAAACGCCAGCGCAAATACGGCAGAGAGTGCGACAACTCGCTTATTTTCACTTATATTCATCTTGAAATGTAAAATTATGAGTTAATGATCACTTCTTACCTTCGCTCTGCTCAGGAATATCGATAGGAGTCTTCAGAGGCATCACCATCATAAACTTCTCGACATAATCCGGAAGCTTACCCTTGGATGCCTTGCTATCAATAAACTGGAAGTAGTGGTTCAGATTACTCTGCACCTTGCCATTCTCGTATGCAAACAGGGAATCCGCACTGCGTTCATCGAAATTCTGAGCCACCAGGTTATAAATAGCATCGCGCTGGGCGAGGCCATCGCTACCAGGTTTCTTAACGGTATAGCCACTCACATAAATAGCGGTCACCTTGGGAGCCTTGTTGCGCTTACGCACATCCACTTCATCAGGCGCAGCATTCATGGCAGAATCAGAGGCGTTGGTGCGGCTGCGATTCATATCAATCAGCTTGGTACCCTTCACATCCGCGGATTCTGTAAGTGTATTTGCCTCTACATCATAATTGATGAGAGGGGAGAATTCGTTAAACCAGAACTTAATGGATGCTGCCTTCTGGCTGAGCTGCTTAAGAACATCCACATAAGCTGCACGCATGGCATACAGATCTGCAAACTTAGCAATCTGATCCATCTCACGCTTATACTTCTGTTCTACATTCGTAATCTGGTCGTTAATGCGAGCCACGCTGGCATCCACCTTGGAAGCCTTGGCTACCAATGCTGCGGATTCGTTTGCCTTTACCGTGGTGATACCGGCGTAAGTACCGGCACCAGCAAGAGCCAGCACGCCAGCAATGGCCACCATGGGCAGCAGCTTCTTCTCGGCACGATCCTTACCTACGCTTGTGGGAACCAGGTCGATATTGAACTCGCCCGTACCGGAACCGGTGATAGCAGCACCCACAACCGGACCCAGGCAGAGAGCATCCTGGTCCAGCTCAGCCTCGTCCACCTTAGGCCCAATCGAAAGCACATCAATGGGGTTAAGGTATTCTACCGGAATATTCAGCGCAGCCTGGAGGAATTCCAGAGCAAACGGAAGACGGGCACCACCACCGCAGATATATGCCTTGGTGGGGGAAGAACCCTTGTACTGAGCGCGGTAGTGGTTAATAGTGCGCTGCACTTCCGAGCTGAGGCGGCTCATTGCCGTGCGGATAGTGGTAGCCAGAGCAGCCTCCTGCTCACTCATGGAATCCGTGTAGCCATTGCCAAGGGAAACCACGCCATCCTCAATCTTAAGTTTTTCAGCCTCGCGGAAGCTCAGATTGAACTCGCGGGCGATACTGTTGGTAATGAAGGCGCCGGCAGCTGTCACCGAACGGGTAAAGAAACGACCAGCCTCAGCAAAGATGATATCCGTAGTCTTTGCACCAATATCGAGCAGCATCACAGGTTCCTCTTCCTCATAGTTAGCGCGGAATGCATTATAGAGAGAAGTAATGGCGCAATCCACGCTACGGGTCTTGAGGGGAGCAGCCTCTACCTGTGAATTCAGACCGTCCAGCACCTCCTTCTTGATAGCCACAAGAAGCACCTCGCGTTCACCTTCCTCGCGGTCTGCCAGCTCCTGGTACGAATAGATGATATCCTCCAGCGGGAAAGGAATATGCTGTTGAGCCTCAAACGCCACCTGCTCAGCGATATCATCCATATCGATAGCGGGCAGCTTAATGAAACGCATGAATACCTGCTGGCCGGATACCACGTTGCGCACTTCACTGCCGCGCACTTTGAGTTCCTGCACCATTTCAGCAATGGCACTGCCAACATAATCCATGCGCATGCCTTCTTCAACCGGATCCAGCAGAATATCCCTGCGGGCATAGCGCGAAAGCGCAAATCCGCGCCCGGCCGGGGTAAAGACGCCCATTGTGACGCTCTGGGAGCCAATCTCAAGGGCTACTGTTGTCTTGTAGTCAGCCATATGTAGTTAGTTGTCTGTTAAAAAATATACTATCGGGCAATCCGAAGCGAATCACTTGCGGCGCTTCTTGGTTTTCTTGGTGGAAACTTCCGGCTCCTCGGTTTCTTCAGAAGAGTCTACCGTGGGTTCCGTAGAATCCGATGCAGAGGAGGGAGTGTAACCTGTCGTCCCATCGTAAGAGCTCGGAGCAGAAGTGGAAGCAGCATCTGCGGAGCCATACATGGGGGATGTGGCCGGGAAGGCCGGGGCGTAGAACGGAGCAAAGGGAGTATCAGAAATAGCGCGCAGATTCACGCCCAGATCATTCTTCGATTCCTTCTTCCACCAGCCTTTCTTCAGACGACTCTTCAGCTTCTTATTCAGAACCAGATCCACCTCAGTTTTCGGCTTAACGCAGTCCATACCCTTGAAACTGAATTCAACAGCAATGGCAGCCAGTTTGCCGTTCAGCTCAACACGCTCCACCTTGCTGGTTCCCTCTCCGCAAATACGAGCGGCATCAGACGGCGAAATGAACACAGCCGCCTGCACATTCTTGTTCTCACCATCTTTCCCCTTCGGGCTGAGCGGAATGTCAACATAGGTAATCTCCTTATCCAGCAGAATAAACTTATCGTCATTCTTGGTAGGCACGGCAAAGATAAGGTAGGCATGCACCTTGAGTTCATCCACATACATAGGAGTCTTATCCGAATCACGGCTACGGCCCAGCAGGGTATACGGGATACGCACAAAATGCCAGGCCGGGTTAATAGCCTTGGCAGAATCCTTGGTCTCAAAGTATGCAGCGCGAGGAGCCACCTGTTCTACCTGAACTTCGTTCGGCTTCAGCGTAAGCTCAGCTTGCACAGTATCGGCACTGCTGGAGGCCGCATGGGAAGAACCGCAAAGCGCAGCCACGACAATGGGGAGAAGAAAACGTTTCATGATTCAGAAAAAAAACAAATGTGTGCTATACTTATACACAATACGCCCTCGCTTGGCGAGAAGAATCTTCATTATGCCCCATTTTTTTGAAAGAGAAACGCGCAAATGACGCATCGCGCGCGCGTATAACGGATTTTGGTCTTGTTTCACCCCCTGCCCTGTGCTATAAGCTCTCCAGTCATGCCAGCACTTGCAACCTATATTCACCATCTGGATTCCGTCATCATCAACATCCCCGGCACACCGCTGGCGCTCCGCTGGTATGGACTGGCCTATGTAGCCGGCTTCATTCTGGGTTACCTGGTGCTCAAAATGCTTTCCCGGAAAAAGCTGTACTGCGTCGAGCACGCCAAGCTGGGGGATTTCGTTACTTTCATCTGCATTGCCGGCGTACTTATAGGCGGACGTCTGGGCGAATTCTTCTTCTACTGGCTGCCGGAGCACGGCTGGAGCGGGCTCTGCGCTGACCCCACCTGGGTATTCCGCGTATGGGAAGGCGGCATGGCCTCCCACGGCGGCATCCTCTGCGTTATCCTGGCCTGCATGTGGTATGCCTGGCGCAACAAATTCACCACCGCACAAATTCTGGACGGCGTGGCCATCGCCTGCCCCATCGGCCTCTTCTTCGGCCGCGTGGCCAATTTCATCAACGGCGAACTCTACGGCCGCATCACCGACGCCGCCAACCCGCTGGCCATGAAATTCCCTCAGGAGATTTTCGAACTTGCGCCGCAGCAGCAAATTCAAGCCATGGCAGCCGTGGAACACGCTGCCGGCAATCGCATCAGCGCCCTGGCCATGCCCAATGAAGGATTCTACGACACCCTCTCCCGACTCTGCCGCGAAAACGACGCAGTGCGCGAAGCTCTGGGGCAGTTCCTGACCCCGCGTTACCCGTCTCAACTTTTCGAAGCATTCGGCGAAGGGCTGCTCATTTTTGCCGTACTCATCAGCGTGCGTTTGCTGTGGCGCAAGGCCCCTGCGGGCATCTTCTCCGCCCTGTTTGCCTTCCTGTATGCTGCCGCCCGCATCGTCTGCGAATGCTTCAAGCAGCCGGATGCTGCAGTATGGCACGGCATCACCCAGGGGCAGCTCCTCTCCATCCTCATTGCTATTCTTGGAATTCCATTCCTCCACCATGCTATCTCCCTGTATAAAAGAGAAAAAAAATCTTCAATTTTATAAAAAAAGACTTGCAATCCGCTTCAAGATTGTGTAAATTGTCGCCGCACACCGTTTCTGCGGTCTGCAAAACAACAAATGGGTAGGTTCCCGAGCGGTCAAAGGGGGCAGACTGTAAATCTGCTATCGTACGATTTCGATGGTTCGAATCCATCCCTGCCCAGTTCCTGATGCGGGAGTAGCTCAGTTGGTAGAGCAACACCTTGACATGGTGGAGGTCGTAGGTTCAAGTCCTATCTCTCGTACTCCCAATCCCCCCCCGGAAAAGCCCCGATTCCTAACGGAAATCGGGGCTTTCTGATTTTTCTACTTGCCATTTTGAGCATTAGACGTTAAAATACGCGCGTGCAGAGTGCGCAACCCGCGTACTCCTGATAATTCCAACCAACAAATAAGTACCATGCCTGTACCTACACAAGAACAGTACATCAAGATGCTCAACACGGCTAAGGAGAAGGGTTATGCCTATCCCGCCATTAACGTGACCACCATCGAGGTTATCAACGGCGCCCTCAAGGCTTTCGCTGAAGCCAAGTCCGATGGTATCATCCAGGTTTCCCTTGGTGGCGGCCAGTTCGCCTCCGGTACCGCTGTGAAGAGCTCCGCCATCGGCGCCATCGTGCTTGCCGAGGCTACCCACCGCCTTGCCGAGGAGTACAACGTGCTCGTGGCTCTGCACACCGACCACTGCCAGGCCGACAAGATTGACAGCTTCCTTCGTCCCCTCATCGCTGAGTCCAAGCGCCGCGTAGAGGCTGGTCTGAAGCCCCTGTTCAACTCCCACATGCTCGACGCCTCCGCTCTGCCCATGGCTGAGAACCTCAAGATTTCCCAGCAGATGCTGAAGGAATGCGCCGAGGTTGGCATCGTTCTCGAAATCGAGATCGGTGTTGTGGGTGGTGAGGAAGACGGCGTGGACAACGGCGACGCCCCCAACGAGAAGCTCTACACCTCCCCCGAGGACATGCTGCTCACCTACGAGACCCTCAACGGCATCGGCACCTTCATGCTGGCCGCCACCTTCGGCAACGTACACGGCGTGTACAAGCCGGGTGCTGTGAAGCTGGCTCCCAAGATTCTTCGCGACGGTCAGGAAGTAGTGAAGGCCAAGCACGGTGAGGACATGCTGCTCGTGTTCCACGGCGGTTCCGGTTCCGACCTCTGCGACATCCGCGAGGCTATCTCCTACGGCGTGGTGAAGATGAACATCGACACCGACACCCAGTACGCTTTCTCCAAGCCCATCGTTCTGCACATGTGCCAGAACATCGACGGCATGCTGAAGGTGGACGGCGAGGTGGGCAACAAGAAGGCCTACGATCCCCGCGCATACCTCAAGAAGGGTGAGCAGGGTATCTGCGAGCGCCTCCAGGTTGCTTGCGCCGACCTCATGTCCGAAGGCAAGACCCTCTTCGGCCAGATCTAAGCCCCGGCTTAAATACCAACCTTTCAAGAAGCCCCCGCACAACGCGGGGGCTTTTTTGTATGCAGGCTAACGGATATGCTTGACATGCAACCGCCACAGGAGTAAGATGAAGCACCTTCATTTTTTTCGCTGTGAGCAACAACAAACAAGAACTCTGGACCTCCAACCTCGGAGCTGTGCTGGCCGTGGCCGGCAGCGCCATCGGCTTCGGTAACTTCCTGCGCTTCCCCGGGCTCGCAGCCCAGTATGGCGGCGGCGCCTTCATGATTGCCTATTTCGTGGCATTCCTGCTGCTGGGCATTCCGCTCAGCTGGGTGGAATGGGCCATCGGCCGTAAGGGCGGAAGCCTCGGCGCGCATTCATCCGCCTCGGCCTTCTTCGTCCTTTCCCGCAGCAGCAAGTGGAAATATGTGGGTCTTGCCGGCGTGCTGACCCCGCTGGCCATCACCATGTACTACATGACGCTGGAAGGCTGGACCCTGGGCTATGCCTGGCACACCGCCATGGGCGACCTCAATTTCTCCACCAGCGAGGAATACGGCAACTTCTTCAGCAATTTCGTAGGTCTCGGTGGCAACGGCAGCGTGTTCAGCGGCGATAGCAGCATGCTCATCTTCTTCGCCATTGCCGTATTCAGCAGTTTCTGGCTCATCTATCGCGGTGTAAACAAGGGCATCGAGTGGTTCTGCAAGTGGAGCATGCCCGTGCTGGTCATCATCGGTGTCGTCATTCTGGTGCGCGTGCTCACCATGGGTACCCCTGACCCCACCCACCACGAGCGCAACGTGAACGAAGGTCTGGGTTATATGTGG
>JAGBZE010000056.1 GCA_017628435.1 Akkermansia sp. | reverse complement strand
TTCATTCAGTACAATGCCGAGAGCGATGGCACCTTCCGCCCGCTGCCGGCCTGCCATGTGGACACCGGCATGGGCTTCGAACGCGCCTGCGCCATGATTCAGTGCACCAAGGGCTTCACCGATTTCTCCCGCCGCGTCTCCAACTACAGCACGGACGTATTCCGCCCGATTTTCAGCCGTATCGAAGAGATTTCCGGCCGCAAGTATGTGGACATCTACCCGCAGGATGCCACCCCGGAGCAGAAGGAAACCCTGCGTGAGAGCGTGGCTTTCCGCGTGATTGCCGATCACATCCGCACGCTGAGCTTCTCCATTGCCGACGGCATTCTGCCCGGCAACAATGGGCGTAACTATGTGCTGCGCCGCATTCTGCGCCGCGCCGTGCGCTATGGCCGCACCCTGGGGCTCGAAAAGCCCTTCCTCTCTGAGCTGGTGGACACACTGGCCGGTGAGATGGGGCGCGTTTTCCCCGAGCTGGTGGGCCGCAAGGCTACCATTAAAGAGGTGCTGCTGCGCGAGGAAACCAGCTTCAATGAAACCCTGGACCGCGGTCTGGAGCTCTTCGATAAGGAAGTGGCTGCCAGCGGCAAGGTTTCCGGCGATTTCGCCTTCAAGCTGTACGATACCTACGGTTTCCCGATTGACCTGACCGCCCTCATGGCCCGCGAGCGTGGCCTGGAGGTGGACACCGAGCGCTTCGATACCCTCATGGAGGAGCAGCGTCAGCGCGCCAAGGCTGCCCAAAAGAAGCAGGTGGTGCGTGCTCTGGATCTCAAGACCGAGCAGGTGACGGAGTTCACCGGCTACACCGAGGACTCCACCACCGCCACCGTGACTGAGGTGCACGAGGCCGATGGTATCCTCTTCGTCATCACCGACAAGACTCCCTTCTACGCTGAAATGGGTGGTCAGATGAGCGACGGCGGCACCCTTTCCGTGGGTGGCGACAGCTGCCCCGTGATTGGTGTGCAGCAGATTGGTCAGGCCCGCGCCCATCTCATCTCTGTGGCCGATGGTGTGACCCCCGCTGTGGGCGACACCGTGGAGCTGCATCTGGATGTGGAGCGCCGCCGCGCCCTGGAATCCCACCACAGCGCCACGCACTTGCTGCACAAGGCACTGCGCACGCTGGTGAGCGAGGATATCGCCCAGCAGGGCTCTCTGGTGGATGCCGACCGCCTGCGTTTCGACGTGAACAGCGGCGCTATCTCCAAGGCCGATCTGCGCCGCGTGGAGGTGCTGGTGAACCAGTGGATTGGTGAGAACCTGCCCGTGGTCTGCAACGAATACCCGATGACCGAAATCAAGAAGCACCCGGAAATCTGCCAGTTCTTCGGCGATAAGTACGGTGATGTGGTGCGTCTGGTGCAGATGGGCGGCGAGGCCGGTTCCTTCAACGGCGTGTCCATGGAACTTTGCGGTGGCACGCATGCTGCCAGCACGGGCCAGCTCGGCTTCTTCAAGATTAAGAGCGAAGGCGCTATCGCCAGCGGTGTGCGCCGTATCGAGGCTGCCACCGGTGCTGCTGCCTATGCCGTGGTGCAGGATATGGTAAGCGCCCGCATTCCCGAGGGTAAGGAAATGCTCGATAAGCTGACCGAGGCCAACGGCAAGCTCGCTGACTTGGGTCACCCCATCGTTCCCATCCCCTCCAACGATGCCAAGCCTGCCCAGAAGCTGCGCGAGGCTAAGGATATTGCCACCATCAACGCCTTGCTGGATGATTACAATGCCTACTGCGACAAGCTGAAAGAAGCCGCCATCGAGGCTGAGAAGCAGCTCAAGAAAGCCCAGGTGGCCGCCGCTGCCGGTGTTGCCGATGCGCTGCTGGCTGAGAAGCTGACGGGTGGCAACGTTGTGGTCTGTGCCGAGGGTGGCAATGAACTGCTCACCGAGCTCTTCAACGGTCTTCGCAAGCGCCACTATGCCGCTGCTGCCTTCCTGGTCTGCGACGACGGCGCCAGTCTTTCCCTGGGTGCCTACTGTGGCGAGGCAGCTCAGGCTGCCGGCCTGAAAGCCGGTGATCTCATCCGCACACTGGCTCCCATTGTGGGCGGCAAGGGCGGCGGCAAGGCAGACATGGCACGCGGCTCCGGCAAGGAGCTCGCCGCCAAGGATGAGCTGCTTGCCAAGGCTGCAGAAGCTCTTTCCTGAATACCAACTTACTAACCAATAGAAACTAAAACATATGTCTAATCCCCAGCCCCCGGTTTATCCGGATGAGCCCCAGATTCCGGTGTTGCCGAACCTGCTTACGGCCGGCAACCTCCTGTGCGGTTTCTTCGCTATCCTCACCATCTTTGAGGGTATGAAGTTCCCGTCCGGTACAGAAGAGGCATTTGTGCATTATCAGAATGCCACCTACCTCATCTTTGCTGCCTGTATTTTCGACCTGCTCGATGGTCGCGTGGCCCGTATGTGCAAGAGCGATGGTCCCTTCGGCCGTGAGTTCGACTCCATTGCCGACGTGGTGTCCTTCGGTATTGCGCCCTCCATGCTGCTGGCACAGGCTGTGCTGTTCAACCTGGAGATTCCCTACCTGGGCTGGGGCATCGCTGTGCTCTACCTGCTGTGCGCTGCCCTGCGTCTGGCTCGTTTCAACTGCATGGCTGCTGCTCCCAAGAAGCCGAACCAGAGCATGGACTTCGTGGGCCTTCCGGTGCCGATGGCTGCCGGTGCGGTGGTGAGTACCATGTACCTGGTGATTGACCTGACGGCTAACCGCGGTCTTAACATTCCCCCGGTGTGGCAGTATGTGATGGCTGCAGTCATGGCTGTGGTGGCCATCCTGATGATGAGCCGCGTGATTTACCCGAGCTTCAAGCACGTGAACTTTGAGAAGCGCGGCACGGCCATGGCTATCCTTATGGCGGTCATCGCCATCTGCGCCTTCATCTTCTTCCCGTGGATTGCCCCGGCCTTCATCTTTGTGTGCTACCTGGGCTACGGCCTGGTGGTGCGCCCCTTCCTGACCCGCCGCATGCGCCGCGCCATCGAGGCCGCAGACGATGATGCCCAGGTCTGATTGATTTCACCCCTGAAACAGATATGCCGTCCTCACGCATTCAATGGATTGATTTCTGCCGCGTGTGGACGGCATTCTTTGTAGTGCTGCGCCATGTGGACAGACCGTATGGCAGCTTCAACTACATTATTGACCTCTTTAATTACCGCAGTCTGATTTTCTTTTTCTTTCTGGCTGCGGGATATTTCACCCATAAGGCTGCGGAAGGGCAGTGGCTGGATTGGAAACGCACGCGCACGCTGCTGGTGCCCTTTGTGTTCTGGACGGCGGTGGCCTCCATTCTGCTGCTGCAGCCCATGATGCACTGGAGCCAGACTCTGGCGGGGGATTTCAGCTGGTTCAAGTGGGAGATGATACCCAAGGAAATGGGGCTGCTCAACTGGTGCTACTGGGATTTTGACAACGTGCCGCTCTGGTTCCTGCGCACGCTCATGCTGCTGGCGCTGTTCAGTCCGCTGCTGCAGCGGCTGCCCTCCAAGGTGCTGCTGGTACTGGTGCTGCTCTGCTTTGCGGGGAGCGATGTGCTCTGCGCGCGCGATGCGGAGACCGCCCGCAGCCACAAATCCTGGTCTGTGGGCTGGCTGCCCTTCCGCTTGTATGAGAGTATTCTGGCTCTGGGTTTCTATTCCCTGGGGCTGTGGATTCGCCGTTATGCGGATTTTGCGCGTTTTACGGCATTTGTACGCAGTTATGCCTGGGCACCAGTGCTGGCGGCTCTGCTGCTGCTGCCGCTGGTCTATTCCTTTGGCTTCTACCCGCCCGTGCAGAGCAGTGCGTTGGTGCTGCTGGGTGTGAGCTGCACCATGGGCATCGGCGCGCTTTGTGAGCAGTATCTGCCGCGTTTCTGCGCGGCGGTGGTCTCCCTGGCTCCGGCTGCTTTCTTCATCTATGTGACACACTATATTGTGCTGCATGCCCTGCGTCTAGCCATCACGGGGTCCTACGGTGGAGCTTTCACTGAGACCCAGTGTCTGTATATGCCGCTGGTTATCCTGGCTATCTGCAGCGGACTTTTCTTTGCACTGCGGCGCTGCTGCCCGCGTATCATGCAGAGGCTTGCGCTCTGTAAATAAAAATGCCCCGCCCAACGTGGGGCAGGGGCAATGAAAGTGCAGAAGAATCGTATCGTTACTTCTTACTGTCGCCGGAGGCGTAGAGCTTGATGTATTGATCTGCCGTTACGCCCATATGCGATTCCGGGGCCAGTTTTTTCATTTCCATCACGGCACCCTTCAGTTGGGAGGCATCGGCGCCGCTGCGTCGCATGGTGCCGATGATAACAGCATGAAAAATCTGTTTCTGCTCGGGTGTATAAGCCGGGTCTTTCAGGAACTTCTCCATCTCGCTGATTGTCTCCTCGGTGCCCAGTTCCAGACCGCCATCTTTTTGGGAAGCGCAATATTTCTGAGAGAAGCCGTAGTAGTCGAGGTTCAGTCGGCGAACCATGCCGGATTCATCGTTCGGGTCAGCCGCCTTCACGATTTCACGCCAGCCGCTGGGGCGTTCGATGCCCTGTATGGCACAGGCCTCGCCTACCAGCTTGGCTCTTTCTACTCCGCTGGCGGCTCCTGCCTGGGTCATCAGCTCTTCCTGCTTGTGCTTGGCTTCCAACTTGGCCTTGATTTCTGCAGCACGCTCTGCCATGGTGCCCTTGAGGAAGCTGGTTCCTTGCACGCGCCCATAGAGAATGCCCTTCTGATCGTACATCAGGATGCAGGGATACGTTTCATTTGAGCTGGATCGGGGTTCTTCCAGGCTGCCCCATACCTCTGCTTGTTTCTGCTTTTCTTCCGGCTTGGCGTATTGGTAGAACGGTGCTAGAATCAGGGCTGCGTCCCCGGCTGCTGCCTGGATTTCCGGGTCGGCAATGATTTCCTTGCAGAATGGCTCACTGAAGCGATCCCAGCCCTTGGCGTACACCACCAGAATGTACCCATCCTTTGTCACGGATGCGGCGGCTTCAGATTGAGTTTTGTATACGGTGGCTGCAGTGCCGGGCAGGGGAGCAAGCATGCATGCTGCGGCCAGTGTCAGGAAAAGTGTCTTTTTCATATTGTGTGAAAGTGGAATCGGGGGTTATGCGCCATCTCGACCGTAGCAGTAGATGCCATACAGGTGGAAGAAATCCGGGCCGCCTTTTCGCAGAATACGGACATAGCGCGCCGGCATTTCCGGGAATTCAACCTTGATGACCTGCTGTCTGCATTCGCCCAGGTCCTTGCTGGCGTTCTGCCAGCTCTGGCCGTCGTCTGATACCTGCACAATCATGTTGTTGAGGCGTTGGTGATTGCCACCATTGGTCACGATGATAACGCCGTTCACATAGCACGGCTTGGGCAGCATGACTGTGGCCCAGGCATCCTCGTCCTTGCCGGTGTGGAAACGTCCGCCGGTGGTTCTCAGCACACCCCAGTGAGATACGGGGGAGTCGTGGTTGCAGGTAGAACTGGTAATCAACAGACCATTTTCAGAAAGCAGTTTGCCGGGCAGGGGGTCAAACTCAGGTATGTTCACCGTATCGGCCGTTTCAGCTGCATTGGCACCAAGGCGTTGGAATGTGGCGATGTCTCTGGCCTTGGCTGCGGCCAGCATCATGGTGCCGGTGGCGTTTGCGTTACCACTGCCACCCATGGAGCCGACGCCGGTCTTGGCAATGTTCTTACTCATCTCTGCAATGCTTTTGGCGTGAGTGCCGCCAATGCCTTTAGCCAGTTCCTCGCCCCAGCCCATCATCACCGGCAGATAGTCCGACTTGGCTGCCAGGTTGTGCATCATGAGTTCAAACACGGGCAGACCACGCTCCGGTGCGGGCGGCGGAATCTCTTTGCCGTCTGGCGGGGGCTGGTGAGCCAGCAGCTCAATCT
>JAGBZE010000055.1 GCA_017628435.1 Akkermansia sp. | reverse complement strand
TCTTTCCTTTCTGTTTCCCTGCCGGAGTGAAATCCGGCTGCGGGATTCTACTCTAATTCCCGTAGATGTCAACCCCAAAAATCAGAAAAAACCATTTCTTTTTCAATTTCTGAAAAAAAACATTGAAAGAAGGTTATTTTAACCCTCGTACGCGCCTGCTCGCACCCGTAATCACCGCAGTTTTGTTTTCTAACACGAACTAAAGGCTTGTAAGCCCACTGACAACCTGCTATTATGTGCCGGTATGAAAAAATTCTTTCTCAGCGTTCTGACATGCCTGACTCTTTTTTCTCCGGCAGTCATGGCAATCCAGTTGAGCGATCTCTCTCCTACCCTGACCCGTACAGAGGCAGACGAAAATCTTACGAAAGACTACGCATACCGCGTCCTGAGCGACCTCAGCGTGCGACGTATCTGGAACCTGGATGACAACCGCAAACTGACCATTGATTTTGAAAGCAAGACAGGTAAACTCATCTGCATCGTAGTAGATTACCGCACGCCTGTTTCTCTGGATGATGCCGATAAAGATGCAGCAGACATCGGCAAATTCGAAGAGGCCGCCTGGCGCAAATTCTCAGCCGCCAAAGCCGCCAAATATTTCATGGATCGCTCCCGCGCCATGAAGTTCGACAGCGGCTATATGTTCGAGGAGCTTTCCGGCGCCAACAAATGCCTGCGTCTCACCTTCTATCCCAAGCCTCCCAAGGAAAACCGTCGTCACATTTCTGAAGGAAGCACATCATCGGGTACCACTATCATGGGTAGCACCATGGGCGGCGATGTTGTAAAAGCCCTGCTGGAAGACGAGGAGACCCGTCTCTACACCGCCAATAAGACCGATGAAGTCAAGAAGAAGGCCAAGCCCGCCAAGAAGCCGGTTGTTATCGAGACCCCGGAGGAACCGGAAGAAGAAGAACCACAGACTGTGGTAGTTGAGGTTGAAGAACCGCAGGAAACCGGGCCGGTGGTTGAGACCCCGATTAAGGTCAAACCCATCAAGACTGTCAAGCAGAAGGGCGACCGCGGTAGTGATTTCGCCAACCTGCTGGCTAAGCTCGGGCTGGATAAACTGGAAACCATCCATTGGATTCTCATTGGTGTAGGGCTGGTTGTCCTGATTACCATCATCAGTGCAGTTGGCCGCAGCAACGAACGCCGCAAGCTTGAGAAACGCGCTGATCGTCTCCGCGACAACTCCGCCAGCGTCAAGGCCTCGCTGCGCCAGAAGACATTGGGAAACAAATCTAAGCTTCGTATCAAATAAACACACCTGAAGCCTCTTTTCAATCACAACGCGCCCTACCACAGGGCGCGTTGTTCATTTATACGAATCCTTTTCCGGCAATAAGCCTGGTGAACAGCATAGCAAATACAGCACACCCAACTTCGCGCTACACAACAACGGCGTGTACTCTCTGCACGCAGCAAAAAAGGGTCAGGTGTAAGTAAGCCACACTCTGAGCTTCACAAACCAAGGGCCGGTGTGTTAGTATGCCCCCATGTCACGCTACAATGGAGAACAGGTACTCGTCGTCCCCCGCGAAGCCTTTGAGGCAGTGGGCGCGTTCAATGGTGTAAAACTCAATCCGCAGGATTACCTGACCGCATTCCTGCAGCCCGGCGTGGCACGCTACATGGATCGCGAACTGGCAGAGCAGAGCCCGCAGTTCAAGCAGCTCATCACCTATGCCATCTTCTGCCACCAGGGCCGTATTCTGGCTTATGCCCGCACCTCCAAGGGCGGCGAATCCCGCCTGCACAACAAGATGTCCCTCGGCATCGGCGGCCATATCAACCCCATCGATGGGCTCACCGACTCCATCTCCACCTACCTCGCCGGCATGGAACGCGAGATTCGCGAGGAAATCACCTTCACCGGCTCTGCCACCCAGGAGCTCTTCGCCATCATCAACGATGACACCAACGAAGTAGGCTCCGTGCACCTCGGCTTTGTGCACCGCTTCGAACTGGAGGATGACCAGGTAGCACCCAATGAAAAAGCTCTGGCCGACCTCGCCTTCCGCTCCCTCGATGAGCTCGCCGGTCCGCTTTACGAGCGCCTCGAAACCTGGTCCGCCATCTGCGTGGATGCGCTCAAGGCCAACTGACCAGCCCGATACACTTTCATACACCACACCCGCTCCTGACTAGGGAGCGGGTTTTATTTTGCCCGCACCTCGCCCCAGGGCGGCATGCCGCGCTGAATCCAGGTATCGTAATCCAGCGCCATATTGAAGTAGTCCAGTCCCAGGACCGCCAGTACACCCAGCAGGGCAAGCACCAGCACAGCGACCCGGCATCTCTGCCGCGGCACTACGGTCAGCACACCACACGCAAGGAAGAGGCAGAGGTTCTTTCTGAAGTCATCCCCGTGGTTACAGGGATAGCGCAGCCACAGCATGACCAGCATCTCCGCCCACACCAGCACACAGATGTAGAAATTAGCCATTTTCCACGTATAATCCTTATTTTTCGCGCCCTGCATCGTCTGAATCATACACTTGCAGGCATAATTTGTCAAGTTACCCAGCAGCTGAATCAACTTCAGTACACTCCCATACACCCCACCGCACAAATTCTCCCCAAATAGAAAATAAATTTGCCAAATTCGACACAAATTTACCCTCAAGCCAGAAATTTGAGTTGACTTTTTAGGTGTATTGGAGTGTACTGGTGGTGCAGGTAAGTGTACTCGCATACATGAATAGTGTCTCCACAGTAATGTTCACGGGCAACGTGACGCACAAACTCGACCCGAAGAGCCGCATGGCTGTTCCGGCCGGCTGGCGTGACGCGCAGGGGGCAACACTGTGGATGATAGATGCTCAGAATGAAGGGTATCCGATCCTGAAGTGCTACACAAAAGAGAGCTTTGAGGAAATGGTAAACGGGATTCGCAACCACGCAGAAGCACGTGGATTCGACCCCGCCGCCGTGAACCGCTACATTGGCACCATCATCGGCCTGAGCTTCGAAGCTGAGGTGAGCAGCCAAGGCAAGCTACTCATTCCCAAGGCACAACGCGAACGCCTGAAACTGGCGGACAACGCGACGATTGTAGGTCGCGGGTCGTATTTCGAAATCTGGGCACCGGCTGACTTCGAGGCCACGAAGACGGCAGAAGCCCTGGCGAAACTGGAAATGGACAAGGTATTCGGCATTCTCACATGACCCAGGTAGCAACAGAACACCACGCTGCCGCCGCCACACCATCCGGGACCTGTTACAAGGTGACCATGTGGGAGAGCGGTGCGCTGAGCACAGCGCAGCTGGACGCCTGGCAGGAAGCCAGGCGCGAATTGCTCGCGCGTATGCGTGATGCGGGCATCAAAGGCGCCCGCGGCACCCTGACCCACCTTGGTGAGGAGCTGCGTGAGCTGTCTACCCGTGCCGTGGTGGCACCCCTGGATACCTGTGCCCTGAGCCAGCAGCCTTTTACGCGCGTGGGCGCCTTGGCAGCGAAGCTGCAGCGCGAGGAACAGGTGCTGGCCTACCGCCTCACCCCCTGCACCGCCACCGTGCTGGTGGAGCTGAGCGGCGAGGAAGGCATTGACACCCTGGTGAGCCGCTGGTGCACCTGCACCCCGGAAATCATCTGGCACCCCACCCCGCTGGTGGAGGCTATCAGCGCTGCCGAGGCTGCCGAGTGGCAGGAAAGCTGCCGCCAGGCCGAAGCCGCCGTAGCTCCTGAGGCTGACACGAATGCTGACGCAGAAGCCGCCCCCGAGTTCCACCACGTGACCGTGCTCCGCGAAGAAGCCGTGGCCGCCCTGCAACCTGCAGAAGGCCGCGTGCTGGTGGATGCCACCCTGGGTGGCGGCGGCCACACCGAGCTGATGCTGCAGGGCGGAGCCACCGTGTGGGGCATCGACCAGGACCCCGCAGCCCGCCAGGCTGCCCGCAAGCGACTGGCTGCCTATGCTGACCGCCTGCACATCGTGGCCGGCAATTTCCGCAACGCCGCCGAGCTGCTGAAAGCCCAGGGCGTACAGCAGGTGGATGGTCTGCTGGCCGATATCGGCATCTCTTCCCCGCAGGTCGACCAGGCCGAGCGCGGCTTCTCCTTCCTGGCTGAAGGCCCGTTGGACATGCGCATGAACCCCGCTGCTCCCCGCAGCGCTGCCGACATCGTGAACACGGCAGCCGAGAGCGAGCTGGCAGACATCCTGTGGCAGTACGGCGAAGAACGCGCCAGCCGCGCCATTGCACGCCGCATTGTGCAGGAACGCGCCAAAGCCCCCATCACCACCACTACGCAGCTGGCAGCCATCATTGCCGCTGTGCTGCCCCGCAAGGGCAAGCAGCACCCCGCCACCCGCTCCTTCCAGGCGCTCCGCATCGCCGTGAATGATGAGCTCGGCGCGCTGGATGCCCTGCTGGAAAGCGGTCTGAGCATGCTCAAGAGCGGCGGCCGCTTCGCCATCATCACTTTCCACAGCTTGGAGGATCGTGCAGTCAAACGCTACTTTGACCGCGTGACCCGCCCGGAAATCGACCGCCCGGAATGGCCGGCACCTCGCCCCAACCCGGAATACGCCGCCCGCCTGGTTACCCGCAAGCCCATAATGGCAAGCGAGGCCGAACTGGCCGCGAACCCCCGTGCCCGCAGCGCCAAACTCCGCGTTATCGAAAAGCTATAAATCACCTCTCTGTATCACCACTCGCCCCCTCTCACCGTCTTCAATGTCTCCCTGCATCAAAACCTCCCGCTATGCAAACCAGGTAAGCATGAGCTTCCTGCTCTGGATGGTGATTTTTGCCGTCATGGTCTCGGCCGGAGGTATCACCTACGCTCTTTACAAGAATGCCCAAGTGGCAGTGCGCACGGAAATCAGCCATCTCAACAGCGAGATTGCCAGTTGCACCATGAACACCAACCAGCACCGCGCCAAAACTAATGCCCTGACCAACCGCTGGGCCATGCGCGACCGCCTCAGCCAGGATCGTTCCACCCTGCGCGACATCAACCGCAGCCAGATTGAACTGGCCCGCCGTCTGCAGGATAGCGGACTGGCAGTCATACACCGTTAACCAAATTCCGTTCTCAGGCTCCGCTTTTCCATGAAGACCAAGGTACCATTTGCCGGACGCTGCATCGTCATTGCAATCGGCATGGCGATTACCTCCAGCGTGGCAACCGTGCGCCTGGTCAATCTACAGCTGCTGGATAAGGAGAAGATCAGCACCATCGCTGCAGACGACCTCATCTCCCATGAAACCATTCCGGGCCGCCGCGGCATCATCATGGATCGCAATGAGGAACTGCTCACCAACAATATCCAAAGCGCCGAACTGGTAGCAGATTACAACCACCTGCGTGAAATTACGGTCATAGTGGATGGGCTGGCATACAACCATGCCTCTAATGACCCCCGCTGGGACACCCTCAGCGACCCCAAGGAGCGGCGCAAGCTTCTGTACAACTACCGCGCCAAACTGCTCAGCAACGCTAAATCAACCCCAGAGGAGAAAGAGGAGCGCAAGAAGCAACTTGACGAGGAAATCAAAAGAAGAGCCGAGGCGGGGACTCCCATGTCCAACGCTGCCAAAGCAAAAGCTAACCGCCTGCTCGAGTTCAGCGAGGCTGCCATGGAGCATTACGCCCAGCAGCACGATAAACTCGTAGCAGAAATCCTCTATCCCTTCCTCTCTCACGAGAAAATCCAGGTCACTGAAAACGGCCTCACGTTCGAGCGATTCATGACCAAGGAGGACATCATCAGAAAAATCGCCCAGCCCGATGTCGTTGCCTACAACAAAGAAGCAGAAGCAAAGGGACTTCCTAAGCGAAAACTTATCAGAGAAATCGTACTGGCCAAGGGCATGAACTTCGACACCTCTGATAAACTGGAGAAAGCCATCGAGAATGCACATATCAGAGGTCTTAAGGTACAATCCAGCCTTAAGCGCTCCTACGTCATGCCGGAAATGCTGAGCCATGTACTGGGATATGTGAACGACAAAAACGAGGGGCAGAGCGGCGTTGAAGCATATTTCCAAAGCTACCTGGCTGCGGTGAACGGCATGCGCGAATACCGCCGCAACGGTCGCGGGCAGATACTCCCCAATGAAGATGACCGCTACATGGCGGCCAAGGACGGCCTCAACCTGAAACTCACCATCGACATGCGACTTCAGGCGATTGTGGAGCAGGAGCTGGATAACGGCATGCGCCACTTCCGGGCCAAGCGCGGCTGCATGATTGTTGTGGAGCCCAAAACCGGCGACATTCTGGCCATGGTAAGCCGTCCGGCCTTCTCTCTTGATGACAGCAAGGCACTCATCACCCACAAGGGCAAATTCCCGCGCGGCGAAGTAAAGGAAGACGGCAAGGTGGTCACCGGCGAGTTCAACTTTGCATGCCAGGCTCGCTACGAACCGGGTTCAACCTTCAAGGTACTGGCCGTTACCGCCGCTGTGGATAAGGGGCTCATGGGCATCCGCTCCTATGTAAACTGCTCCCCCTTCTCCGTAGGTTTCGGCAGTAAGGCCATCAACGACCGCCCGTTCAACTACGGCAGCCTGCCGGTGTGGGGTGTACTCAAAAAATCCAGCAACCCCGGAGCTGCTCGCATTGCCATTGTAGCCAAGTGGCAGAACTACAAGGAATACCTGGAAAAGTTCGGCTTAACCAGATCCGCGGGCATCGACCTGCCCTCCGGTGGAGCCTGCCTGCTGGCAGATGGCTCCAACATCGTGAACTACTCCCGTATTGCCTACGGTTACTCGGTGGCCGTTTCGCCGCTGCATATGGCCATGGTTTATGCCACCATTGCAAACGATGGAGTGCGCATGAAACCCCGTCTCATTGATAAAATCATCGCGGCAGACGGCTCTATCTATGATGAATGCGCCCCGCAGGAAATCTGCCGGGTAATGAAACCCAGCACTGCCAAGGACTTACGTTTTGCACTTGAAAGCGTAACCGAGCGTTCAGGCGAATGCGGCCGCGGCACAGCCACGGCAGCAGCCATTCCCGGATTCCGAGTAGGCGGCAAAACCGGCACTGCCAAGAAGGTGAAGGCCGGTGGCGGTTACGCCGAAAACCTCTACACCGTATCCTTTGCCGGTGTATTCCCCATCGATGACCCGAAACTCGTGGTCATGACCGTTATCGACGAGCCACACCCCACCGATTGCAACCCCGGTGGCGGCACGGTGGCAGCTCCCATCTTCCGCGCTGCGGTAGAGCGCTTCATCAATGTGCTCAATCTTGCCCCCAGCGACCCCGAAGCATATGAAAAATATCTTGCTACTAAGCAAGAATCTGCTAATCTAAAGAAATAAGAATTCCCCCGCCATGGACACGAAGAAGTTATTCAACATTCTGCCCGGTGCCAGCATCACCGGCAAGCCTGCCAAGCAGCTCACCTTGCTCACCGACGACAGCCGCAAGGTCATTCCCGGCTGCTGTTATGTGGCCGTGAAAGGCACTCAGTTTGATGGCCACAGCGTCATTGATGAAGTCATCTCTGCGGGGGCAGTAGCCATTGTGGCCGAGACTCCTGCCACCGCCGCAGCACAGGAAGCCGGCACCTGCTGGGTGCAGGTGAAGGACACGCACGAGGCAAACGGGCTGCTCATGAGCGCCTGGAATGATTTCCCCAGCAGCAAGATGATTCTGCTTGGTGTCACCGGCACCAACGGCAAGACCACCATCAGCTACCTGGTAAACCACATCTACCGCGCCGCCTGGCAGCGCGCCGGCCTCATCGGCACCATCATCTACGACAACGGTGACCGCCGCGTACCCTCCACCAACACCACCCCGGGCTGCGCCCTGCTGCAGAGCATGCTGGCAGACATGGTGAAGAACGGCTGCCGCGCCGTTGCCATGGAGGTATCCTCCCATGCGCTCACCCAGCAGCGCACCGCCGGCACCGACTTCCGCGTAGGCATCTTCACCAACCTCACCCAGGATCACCTGGATTACCACGGTACCATGGAGGAATACTACCAGGCCAAAAAGCTCCTCTTCGTGCGCATGGCCGCTGCAGACCGCAAGAGTGCCGCCGTCATCAACATCGATGATGCCTATGGCCGCCGCCTGGCTGAGGAGCTGGGACCCATCATGAAGGTGCGCACCTTCGGTGAGAACGAAAAGGCCGATTTCCGCGCCATTCCCAAGCTGGTCACGCTGAAAGGCAGCCAGTATGAACTGATTTACCAGGGTCGCAGCTACCTGGTACGCACCCCGCTTATCGGGGAGTTTAATCTTTCCAACAGCCTGGCCGCCCTGGCTGGCGCCGTGTGTTCAGGCATCAGCATCAGCGATGCCATCACCGCCCTGGCACAGAGCCCGCAGGTTCCCGGCCGCATCGAACTGGTAAGCAGCGTGAACAACGTGCAGTGCTTTGTGGACTACGCCCACACCCCGGATGCCGTGGAAAACGTCTGCAAAACCATGAAGGCACTCTGCCGCAATGGCCGCCTCATCACCATCTTCGGCTGCGGCGGCGACCGCGACCGCACCAAGCGCCCGCTCATGGGTGAAGCCGCTGCGCGCTACAGCGACCTCTGCATCGTGACCAGCGATAACCCCCGTAGCGAAGACCCCGAGCAGATCATTGATGAAATCATGCCCGGCATTCCCCGCAGCAAGCAGCACCGCATCACCGACCGCGAGGAAGCTATTCGCGCCGCAATGGAGCAGGCCCGCCCGGGCGATGCCATCCTTATCGCCGGCAAGGGGCATGAAAACTACCAGATTTTCGCCAACGAAACCATCGAATTCTCCGATGCGGCCGTAGTGCGCAAGTTCTATGCAGAGAAAAACCCGGAAGGAATCTCTGTACCCTCCCGCAAGCCGGAAGGCCGCCGCAACTAATACTCACCCACCTCACTCATGACCCACCTGAGCATCAGCGAACTCCTTAGCGCCACCGCCGGAACAGCCGTAGCAATGGGGAACCGCGCCATCACCGCCGGGCTCACCACCGACAGCCGCGCCATCACGCCCGGGTGCGTGTTCCTGGCGCTCTGCGGTGAGCGGTTCGATGGCAACACCTTCGCAGCAGATGCCTCGCAGAAGGGAGCTGCAGCAGTTGTTGTATCCAGGGTGGAAGGCGACTTTGCTCCCGGGTGTACCGTAGTACAGGTGGAAGATACGCTGGTGGCGCTGCAAAGCCTGGCCGCCTGGTGGCGCACGCAGCTGGAGCCCCTGCATGTGGTGGGGCTCACCGGCAGCAGCGGCAAGACCAGCACCAAGGATATGTGCCTGTCCGTGCTCTCCCAGAAATACAAAACACTGGCCACCAAGGGCAACCTGAATAACCACATCGGCGTTCCGCTCAGCATCCTGAGCACGGAGAAAGGCACCGAAGCCGCCATCTGGGAAATGGGCATGAACCATGCCGGGGAGATTGCCCCGCTCTGCACCATGACCCAGCCGCACATCGGCATCATCACCACCATTGGCTCTGCCCACCTGGAATATCTGGGCACCCGCGAGGCCATTGCAGAGGAGAAATGCACCGTGGCCCGAGCCCTGCCCGCCGGTGGCTACATGATTTATCCCGCATTGGATGACTTTGCGGACTACATCCCCACGCAGACCACCGCCACCTGCATTCCCGTAGGCGGCTGCAACAGCCAGGTGCGCGCACTCAACCCGCGCAGCACCGCCACCGGCACCACCTACACCCTGCATATTGACGGTGAAGAAGAGGTAGAGGTAAACCTGCCCGTGCCTGGTGCCCACATGGTGAGCAACAGCCTGCTGGCAGCTGCCGCCGGTTGGAAACTCGGCTGCACCCCCACGCAGATTGCCGCCGGTCTCTCGGCCTCCGCCCTCACCCATGGTCGCCTGGCCTGCAAGGAAATCGAGGGCTACACCGTGGTGGACGATACCTACAACGCCAACCCCGAGAGCATGAAAGCCGCTCTCGAAACCGTAGCCGCCCTGCGCGGCCCGCAGCGCCACATTGCCGTGCTGGGCAAAATGGGCGAGCTGGGCGAGGGCGGAATCGCCGCCCATGCCGATATGGGCTGGTGCGCAGCCTCCCTGGGCTATGCTGCCGTGGTGGTAGTGGGCCCGGAGTGCCCGGAGACACTGGCGCTTTGCCAGGCCGCCGCTGAAAGCATCCCGGCCATGCTGGTGAACACACCGGCTGAAGCCGCTGCCGCCCTGCGCGCGCTCATGCAGCCGGGTGATGCCCTGCTCTTCAAGGGCTCCCGCTCCGCCGGTATGGAGCGCTGCATATACGAACTTTTTCCAACCCTTAACCCCAAAGCTTAAGCCATGATTAACTTTATCTGTGAAATCCCCGTCGGCCTGCAGCTTCTGCTGGCTCTTCTGGTGCCGTTTGTAGGTTCCATGCTCATCGGGCCACGCCTCATTTCCATTCTGCGCGCCATGAAGGCCGGTCAGCCCATCCGCCAGGCCTGTGGCGGCACCCTTGCCCCGGAGCACCAGGCCAAGGTAGGTACCCCCACCATGGGCGGCATCATGATTATCGGGCTCATCATGCTCACCAGCATCCTCTTCCTGGACATGGGCAATCCTAAGCTGCAGTGCTGTCTGCTGGTCATGGCCGTTACCGCCATTCTCGGTTTCCTGGATGACTGGGCCAAGATTACCAAAAAGAGCACCGATGGCGTGAGCGGCTGGTTCAAGATTGCCTTGCAGGCCGTGGCCTCCTTGGGCTGCGCCGGCTACCTGTACTACCTGGATCCCTCCATCGCCAGCATTTTCATTCCGTTCTACGGTGAGCTGGATATGGGCATGCTCTTCATTCCCTTCGCCATGCTGGTCATCATCGGCTCCTCCAACGCCGTAAACCTGACCGATGGTCTGGACGGTCTCGCAAGCGGCTGCATGGTGGTAGCCTCCCTCGCCTTCCTTTCCCTCTGCCTTTCCATGCGTGAGGTAGCCCTGGCCAACTACCTGCTCTGCATTGCAGCCGCGTGCCTTGGTTTCCTGTGGTTCAATGCTCACCCTGCCAAGGTATTCATGGGCGACACCGGCTCCCTCTCCCTGGGTGGCGCGCTGGGCACCGTGGCCGTGTGCACCCACATGGAACTGCTGCTGGTGGTTATCGGCGGTGTATTCGTAGCCGAGGCCTGCTCCGTGATGATTCAGGTAGGCTGGTTCAAGGTGAGCCGCAAGCTGTACGGCGAGCCCCGCCGATTCTTTCGCATGGCCCCCATCCACCACCACTTTGAAAAGTGCGGGTGGAGCGAGACCCAGGTCTGCGTGCGTTTCTGGATTATTTCCTTCTTCCTGGCAGTGTTCGGCCTTATTCTGGGCGCCTGCATCTTTGCATAACCCCTCACCCCCTTTCTCTGCACCATGGAACTTACCGGTAAAAAGATAGCTGTTCTGGGCTGCGGCCGCAGCGGTGTGGCGGCTGCCCGTCTGGCTCTGGTCAAGGGCGCAGCCGAAGTCTGCATCTTCGATGCCAACCCCGCCGCCACCTGCAGCGAACCCGGCGTGGGCTTCACCCCCGGCGCTACAGAGGAACACGCCCGAGCCTATGCGGCTGACCTCGTCATCCTCTCCCCCGGTATCGAGGGCGATATCCCCTGGACTCTCGCCTTCACCGCTCACGGTGCACCGCTTATCGGCGAAACAGAACTGGCCTGGCACTACTACACCGGCCGCATCATCGCCATCACCGGCACCAACGGCAAAACCACCACTACCGCCCTGCTGGAGCATGTGCTGCTTACCGCCGGCAAGACCGCCAAGGCCTGCGGCAACTATGGCTACCCCCTCAGCGAGGTGGCCCTCATGGAACCGCAGCCGGAATTCGCCGTGCTCGAGGTTTCCTCGTTCCAGATGGAGACCATCATCGATTTCTGCCCGGAGGTAGCCATCTGGCTCAACTTTGCTCCCGACCACATGGACCGCTACACCAAGGTGGAAGACTATTTCAACGCCAAGCTGCGTATTTTCGAGAACATGTGCGCCGACCAGCTCGCCATTGTGCGCGAGGGCGAGGAGCTCCCAGCCCTGGCCCCCCGCCGCATAGGCTTCTCCTCCGTGGTCAGCACCGGGCAGCTGTATTTTGACAACGGTGCCATCTGCGAGAACGGCCAGGTACTGACCCCGCTGCGAGGCACCGCGCTGGAGCAGGCCCACAATGCCGAAAACGCCATGGCCACCACCCTGGCCTGCCGTGCCGTGGGGCTGGATGATACCACCATCTCCTCTGCCATCCGCTCATTCTGCCCGCCCGGCCACCGCTGTGAAACCGTGGCAGAAATGGACGGCGTGCTGTGGCTGAACGACTCCAAGAGCACCAACCTGCACTCCACTGAGGCTGCTGTGCGCTCCCAGACCCGCCCCATCATTCTGCTGGCCGGCGGTAAGGACAAGGGGCTGGACTACTCCGCCATCAACCCCATGCTGGAGCAGAAGGCCCGCGTCTGCATCGTATTCGGCCAGATTGCCGACCAGCTGGAGGCCACCTTCTCCCCCGTCTGTCGCGTGGTGAAAGTCACCACCGTGCAGGAAGCCGTGGCAGCAGCCCACCGGGTAGCTGAGCGCGGTGATGTGGTGCTGTTCTCCCCCGGTACCTCTTCTTTCGACCAGTTTACCGGCTATGTACAGCGTGGCGAATGCTTCCGCAACGCCGTCAAGATGACCCTGAACCTTTAATCCCCATTCCCCCAAGGCACCATTTATGAGAAAGAACCAGAAGACCGCATTTCACACATCAGACCTCGGGCGTTCCAAGCCCAAACGCCACTTTATCAAAACCTTTGTCGACAGCAACCTCAAGCAGCCCCGCCGCCTGCATTCTGACACCGGGCTTGTGGTGGATCGCACCAGCCCGGCCACTGTCATCCGCATTATTCTTGGCCTGATTGTACTACACCTCGTCATCATCGGTGGTGTCATGGCCCGTGGCAGCATTGCCAGCAGCAACAGTGGCCTGGCCATTGCCCCCACCATTACACCGCCCCCGGCTCCGGCACCTACCGCAGCTACCCCGGCTCCGGCAGCCCCGGTCCAGCCAGTGGTGAGCACTCAGCCGGCAGCTCCGGCCACCCCTGCAGCCCCCCCTGCGCCGGCAGATACACAGGTTCATATCACCCAGACACCGGTGAACATGGAGGTAGTGCCTGCCGCTCCTGCCCAGCCGGCAGAGCCCACCCAGCCGGTTGCCGTGCAGCCTGCCCCGGCTCCTGCAGCACCGGCTCAGAACACCGTCACCGTGAAGCACATGGTACAATCCGGTGACACGTGGGGGCGCATTGCTGCTCAGTACGGTATTACCGAAGATGTGCTCAAGGGCGCCAACACCCAGCTGGCCTCCATGACCAACCTTCCCGGCGGCTATGCCATGAATGTCCCCGTTCCGGCAGACTCTGCTGCCGCCCAGGCGGCCACCGCAGCCAAGCCGGTTGTGCCGGATACCGCTCAGTACCACGTAGTAAAGCGGGGCGAGAATCTGGGTCGCATCGCCAAGAAATACAAAATTTCTCTTCCTAAGCTTCTCAAAATCAACAATATGACCGCCGCTGACGCACGTCGTCTCCAGGTGGGACAGAAGCTCAAAGTCAGCGAATAAGCTGCCACAGCACACCAGAAGAAACCATGTCCCCCCGCATCAATATCATCTGCATCTGGATTTGCTTCATCCTGTTGCTCGTGCTGGGGGTCATCATGGTTGCCAGCACAGGCACCTGCGTGCCGGGACAGGAAAAACTGGAATGGTCCAGCACCTTCCTGGGTAAGCAATGCAAGTATGGCATGGGGGGACTTGTTCTTGCATTGATGCTCAGCCGGTTTGATTATCACAAACTGCGCCGCTTCGTGTACGTTTTCTGGGGAATATGTGTCGTTCTTCTCATCTGCTGCTATCTTCCCGGCATAGGGAAAAACATCAACGGTGAATCCCGCTGGGTAGGTCTCGGCCCCCTCACCTTCCAGCCCAGTGAGCTGGCCAAGATTGTGCTGATGATCACACTGGCGCACTGGTACACCACCCGCAGAGAAAGCGCCGGCACATTCTGGATGGGTTTCGTCATACCGGCAGCCGGCCTGTTCGGATTCCCCCTGCTGCTGATTCTCGGCGAAAAGGACATGGGCACAGCCGCAGCACTTGCCGTATCCGGATTCTGCGTATTGTACACCGCCGGCGTGCGTGCCTGGCTCATTCTGCTTTCAGCTCTGCTGGCAAGCATTCTCCTCTACCTCATGATGACGAGCAGCCCCAACCGTATGCTCCGCATCGAGGCCTGGTTTGACCCCCGCTCATTCAGTCAGGGAGCTGGTCGCCAGCAGTGGATTGCGATTCTGGCCTTTGCCCGCGGCGGACTCTGCGGCGTGGGGCTGGGAGACGGCATTGAGAAATATGGCAACCTGCCCTATGCGCACACCGACTTCATCTTTGCAGAAATTGGTGAGGAATGGGGCTTTCTGGGCGCAGCGGGAGTAGTAGCTCTGTTCTCTCTGCTGGTATACAATGGCATTGCCCTGGCTGTGCAGACTCAGGACACCTTCGGCCGCATTCTTGCGCTGGGACTCTCCTGCACCATATTCTGGCCGGCCATGCTGAATATCCTGGTAGTAACAGCCCTGCTGCCGAATACGGGTCTCCCGCTTCCCTTCATCAGCAGCGGCGGCACCAATCTCGTCTTCACGATCGCCTCCATTGGTCTTATCACCAGTATCCAGCGGCATACTCCCGTTATCCGCCAGAATTACTGGCCTCTCCGCAGACTCAAGGATATCACGAAACCATGACCTCTCGTCCTCTCAATGTCATCATCGCCTGCGGCGGCACAGGCGGCCACCTTTTCCCCGGCATTGCCGTGGCCCAGCAGCTCCGCAAGCAGGGGCACCGCCCCATCCTCCTCATCTCCCGCAAGGAGGTGGATGCCGAAGCCTCCAGCAAGTATGGTGACCTGGAGTTCCACTCCATTCCGGCCATTGCCAAGCCCCCGACCCTTTCCCTCCGCATGCCGGCTTTCCTCTGGAAGCTTTTCACCACCTACATGAGCTGCAAGAAGCTCCTGCGCCGCGAAAAAGCAGATGTGGTACTGGGCATGGGCGGATTCACCAGCCTGCCCCCCTGCAAGGCAGCACACGCACTGGGGCTGCGCTCCTATGTGCATGATTCCAACGCCATGCCCGGGCGTTCCAACCGCCTCACCGCCCGCTGGTGCACCAAAGTGCTCGTGGGCATGAAAGAGGCCGTGCAGCACTTCCCCGGCAGCACCTGCGCCGTGGTCGGCACCCCGGTGCGCGATGAAATCCGCAGCCTGCCCACCGTAACCGAAGCCCGCCAGCGGCTCGGTCTGCCGCAGGACAAACCGGTCATCCTCGTCACAGGCGGCTCCCAGGGAGCACGCAACCTCAATTCCCTGCTTATTGAGGCCGCCAAGGCCGACACCGAAGTACACTACCTCGTCATTGCCGGCCGCATCGACTACGAGCGGGTGAACGCACTGGCCGGCGGCGCACCGAACATCACCGTGCTCGGGTTCTGCGCAGATATGCCCGCTGCCTATGCCGCAGCAGATGGTGTGATTGCCCGCAGCGGTGCCAGCACCCTCACCGAGCTCTCCATCATCGGCAAGGCATGCCTGTTGGTTCCCTTCCCCTTTGCCGCAGACGACCACCAGACCCACAACGCCCGCGCCTTCTCCGACCACGGGGCTGCAGTGCTCATCCAGCAGGCTGAACTCACCGTACAGAAAGTGCATGATTTTGTGCACTCCACAGCGCTGAACCCCGAGGCCCGCACCGCCATGGAAACCGCCATGCGCTCCCTGGCCCGCCCGGATGCCGCGGTGGACATCGCCCGCACCATCCTGGGGGAGTAAATCACCCGAAGGTACCATTGACCCTTTCACATCCATTCCTCAATTGTCAATCGTCAATAGTCAATCGTCAATCCTCATTTCCATTTCCCGCCAGCGGCTGGAGCTCTGCTCCGCCGCTGGTGAACTGCTATTTGCCGCCCCCTGCAGCACCGGGGCCACCGGCACCGGCAGCGAAGAAGGCAGCGGCCGCACCCCCCTGGGCAAATTCTGCATTTACTCCAAGCACGGTGAAAACGCCCCATTGCTCACCGTCTTCCGGGCCCGCACCCCTGTGGGGCTGTATCCCGCCGCCAGCCAGGGAGAAGATGCCATCCTCTCCCGCATCCTTACCCTGCACGGGCTGGAACCACACAACGCCAACACACGCGCTCGCTACATCTACATCCACGGCACGGCAGATACCGCCCGGCTCGGCACCCCCGTATCGCACGGCTGCATCCGGCTCTCCCCGCAGGATGCCGCCACCCTCTTTGACCTCGTTCCCCTGGGCACACAGGTCATCATTGCATAAGTCCACGCGCAGCGTGGATTTCGACCCGCAGGGATATCGTCCTGCCCCGCAGGGGCAGGATTTCGTCCGGCGCAGCCGGATTTCGTTTCCCAATTCCGCCCCGGTTTTACTCTTCCCAATAATTGGAAAACAAATCTCTGCCCCCCATGTGATTTTCTCAATTTTCTGCTGTACGTACCCCTTCGCATCAGCTAGAATGCAGATTAATAGGCGAACTCATCCACGCGCAGCGTGGATTTCATCCGGCGCAGCCGGAAAGACGGAAGCTTTGGCGGAGACAGGAAAATCCAACATTCTACATTCATACAAATCGTCATTGCCCCTTTTCCCAATGATTGAAAAAAAACTCTGCCCCGCCCCACCGGGGAACGAAATCCGGCAGACGCCGGACGAAATCCTGCCTGCGGCAGGACGAAATCCCTTCGGGACGATATCCTGCCCCTGCGGGGCAGGACTAAAGCTTTACACGGAGCGCCGCATAGGCTATAGTGATATCCATGAAATACAGACGATGCGGGCGCAGTGGTGTGCTGCTGCCGGAAATATCACTGGGGCTCTGGCACAATTTCGGCGGGGGCGATGACCGGGCTCAGAATGCCGCCATCATCGGCCGCGCCATGGAGCTGGGCATCTGCCACTTTGACCTGGCAGATAACTACGGTCCTCCCCCCGGCAGCGCAGAGGAACGCTTCGGCAGCCTGCTGAAACAGGAATTCGCCGGGCACCGCGATGAAATGTTCATTGCCACCAAGGCCGGGCACCTCATGTGGCCGGGGCCGTATGGCGACTGGGGCAGCCGCAAGCACCTCATCTCCGGGCTGGACCAGAGCCTGCGTCGTCTGCAGCTGGATTACGTGGATGTGTTCTACCACCACCGCCCGGACCCTGATACCCCCATCGAGGAAACGGTGGAGGCACTGGTGCAGATTGTGCGCAGCGGCAAGGCTCTCTACATAGGCCTTTCCAAATACCCGCCTGCGTTATTCAACCGCGCCTGCACCCTGCTGGCAGAGGCGCATGTGCCCTGCCTTCTGCACCAGCTGCGCTATAACCTGCTGGACCGCGCCTGCGAAGCCGGCCAGCTTCCCGCCGCCAAGGCGCAGGGCACCGGCAGCATCGTCTTCTCCCCCCTGGCGCAAGGCATGCTCACCGGCAAATACCTGAACACCACCGCCCTTCCCGCCGGTTCCCGAGCCGAGCGCAGCGATTCCATCTTCCTGGATGCCGACAAGGTGGCGACCGATGCCCGCCGCGTGGCAGAACTGCAGGCCGTGGCAACAGAGGCAGGCCTGCCGCTCACCCAGCTGGCCCTGCGCTGGCTGCTGCAGCGCAGCGAGGTAACCAGCGTGCTCATCGGCGCCCGCACCGTGGCCCAGCTGGAGGAATGCGCCGCGGCTGCCGGCCAGCCTGCACTGGCTGATGAATTGATGAACCTTCTCAGTGCAGAATAGGCCTGTTCATGGCACAGCAGCAGGGGCACAACCTGGCACCTTGTGTGCAACTGCATAAAAAAAACACAGCATAAGGTGGCAACTCATTTGTTCCTCAACACCTTCCACCAGCCTGCTCCCATTTCTCCGAGAGCAGGCTTTCCCATTGCATATCGCATTTTTTATGCGATGTAAAGCGATATTATTCATTTCCACAGAGAGAGAAGCGCTTACGGCATTGCCAATGGTGAGCAGCCGCACAATTTCTGCGACCCTGAATAAGGCTTAAAGCATTGATAATACAACACAACATATGCAATCGCATAAAAAATGCGATATACTGCCGCCATGGAGATTCAGGCAGGTACTCCAGCTTTTCATCGCGCGAGAAACCGGCCACCCCTGCCCTCCTTCCACCTTTATCACCTCATTCACATTATGAAAAAAACATTTATTACCCTGTTGGCTCTGAGTGGAGCAGCCATAGCTCAAGATGCAGAGTGGACAGCATTAACATTAAACGGCGGTACCGGCAATAAAACTAATACACCCGAAAAAACATGGGTTTCAACTACCGATGGGGTCACCTCTGTTATCGGTGGACAAGCTTCCCTTAACTGGACAGAGAACGCCACTTATCTTACCTCATGGAAGCTGATGTTCACTCTGACAGATACTTCTGTTACAGCTGCAGATCTCTGGAGTTCCGCAGGTTCTGGAGCTTCTGGAACCGCCACACATGACCCACGCGGTATGATTTTAGCGGTTATGAATAATGGTTCGCTCAGGTTAGGTGGTAAGAAGGACACGCAGACTGAATTCGCCATTACCAGCGCCGGTGTAGTTCAATCCGGAACGCCAACTGTCGTAACGCTTTCGTTTGTAGCGAATGTTGCTGATGAATATTACGGAATTTACAATGAAGGTGTAGCTGCCGGAACAGTTCTGGGAGGCACATATACTCTGACCGTAGGCAATGAAACTGTCAGCTATACTCTGCCTGGGAATATGCTGTCTGATAACGATGGGAATTCATACTACCTGTTTTACAAAAACAACGAAACCCGATTCTATTGCAACGGCGAGGCCGAAAAATACTCAAACATTCAACTCTGGAAGGGTACGGACAATCTCATCCCCGAGCCGGCTACTGCCACGCTGAGCCTGCTGGCTCTCTGTGGTCTGGCTGCACGCCGCCGCCGCAAGTAAAGCGAGCAAAATCCATTTCATAGTGCCCGCAGGAAGCCGCTCATGGCAACCTGCGGGCATTTTTCCTGAATTAGGGGGTTGCCACCTCGTGGCAAATCCGCTAGAATGAAACAACGCAACCTTTCCCTGAAACGATTATGAAATTACGAGCATTAGCCATAAGCCTGCTGCTGGCTGCCGGGCAGGCCTTTTCCGCAGCGGAGAAACCGAATATCATTCTGGTGCTGGTGGATGATATGGGCTGGGGTGATATGAGCATCAATGTGCCCGACACCTGCGCCGACGGCACGGTGCGCCCGCCGAGCATCAGCACCCCGAGCCTGGCCCAGATGGCCCAGCAGGGTGTGCAGCTGCGCCGCCACTACACCGCTGCCCCGGTATGCGCCCCGGCACGCGCATCACTCTTCAGCGGCACCCACCAGGGCCACACTGAGGTGATTCGCAACAACAGTTTTGACGCCGCCCTGGAGGACTCCCACACGCTGGCCAGCGTGCTGCGCGAGGCCGGCTACACCACAGCCCTTATCGGCAAGTGGGGCATTGGCGGCGGCATGGAGAGCGGCGGCACCCCCACCACCGCAGCCGCCTGGCCCACGCTGCGCGGGTTCGATTATTTCTTCGGCTACAACAACCACCTGGCCGGCCACCGCCACTACGCCAAGGAGGAAAGCAACGCCGACCCGGAAACCCACATGAACGCTATCTGGGATGGTGAGGAACTCATCACCCCGAAGCTGGATACCTGCTACAGCACCGACCTGTTCACCGCCCGCGGCAAGAAGTGGATTACCGACCACGTGAAGGCCACGCCGGACAAGCCATTCTTCCTGGCGCTCACGCTCATTGCACCGCATGCCCGCCTGGCTGTGCCCAGTGCCCCCTACCCCGCCGGCGGCGGTCTGAACGGCGGCGTGCAGTGGCTGGGCACCCCCGGCAAGATGATTAACACCGCCACCGGCCAGTGGGATTCCTACATTTACCCTCAATACCGGAACAACGCCGAGTGGCAGGAATACGCCGCCAGGCGCTTCGGCGGCGGTGCCAAGGGCGCCATTGAATCCGCCCAGCGCCACGCTACCATGATTACCCGCGTGGATGATGCCATGGGCGACCTGCTGCAGCTGCTCAAGGACCTGAATATCGACCAGAACACCTTTGTGGTATTCACCAGCGATAACGGCCCGCACAACGAGCCCGGCGCCGTGTGGGGCTTCAAGGACCACCCTGCCCCGGCCCAGAACCCGGCATTCTTCCGCAGCTACGGCCCCATGGACGGCATTAAGCGCGACCTGTGGGAAGGCGGTCTGCGCGTGCCCTGCCTGGTGTATGCCCCCGGCTATATCAAGCAGAATCACAACAGCAATTTCCCGAGCCAGTTCCACGACTGGATGGCCACCTTTGCGGACCTGGCCCAGCTGCCCAAGCCCATGCGCTGCGACGGTGTCTCGCTGCTGCCCACGCTGCAGGGTAATGATGCCGCCCAGCAGGATGGCGTGGTGTACTCCGAATACTGCTTCGGCGGCGGCATGGCCCAGTATCAGGACTATGCGGCCAACAAAAAGGGCCGCAGCCGCGGTGAGCAGCAGGTCATCATGTTCCGCGCAGAGGATGGCCGCTACCTGAAGGCTATCCGCACCAACATGGCCAATGCCCAGGCGGATTTCGAGGTGTACGACGTGGAGGCCGACTCCCACGAAACCACCAACATTGCCGCCCAGCTGCCCGGTATTCAGGACAAGCTGAAGGCCGCGGTGCTGCACACCCGCCGCGCCTATGACTACACCCGCGACCCCGCCGCCGGGCGCCGCAACAACGGCTGCGGTGGTTTCCGCAACTATGATATGACCCTGGTGCCGGCCAACACCCCCGCAGCCACCACGCCCGGGCTTGCCATGCGCCGCCTGCAGGCCTCCAGCCCCTGGGTGCCGGAGTTTGATACCCTGCCCGGCGCTGCCACTGCCGCCACCGGTACTGTGGCCGACCCCGCCGCTGAGCAGCTGCCCGCAGGCAGTATCACGGAGTACAAGGGCTACATCAACGTGCCGGATGATGGCAACCACTGGCACTTCTACCTCACCCTGAGCAATGTGCCCGGCACCAAGGCCTACATCAAGCTGCACAACTTCCAGCTGGTGGATGCTGACTTCAATTACACCCCCGGCAGCACAGTGAATGAATCCGCCGCCATCAACACGGATGAAGCCATTGCAGAGCAGACCGGCAAGAAGGGTATTCCGCTGAAGGCCGGTAAGCACGCCATCACCATCACCGTGGTACAGGGTGCCAGCGCCCCCGGCAGCTTCAAGCTGGAGTGGAACCGCGGCCCGCAGCACGGCACCCAGACCCCCATAGTCCCCGTGCCGGCAGAGGCCTACTGCCACTAATCCGGCACGTCAGACTTCATCAAGCAGAAAGCCCCCACCTGCGCCACTGCACAGGTGGGGGCTTTCTTTTAACAACTTTCGTTCAGGACTCAGCCCAGGCGCCCCTCAAAATCGACGTAAGAGAAACGCTTGGCTACCTCCACCTGGCCATCCGGTTGCAGCAAGGCAATATCCGGGTGCGGTACACCATTGAAATGCGTAGTCTTCACAATGGTGTAGTGGCTCATGTCATCCAGCACAATGATGTCGTCCACCTGCAATGGGTGGTCAAAGGAATAATCCCCAATCACATCGCCCGCCAGGCATGTGGGCGCCCCCAGGCGGTAGGTATACGGCCGCTCACCTGCCTCACCGGAGCAGGAATACTCCTCGCCCTCCAGCTGCACAGCCGGGGTGCCGGAACCTCCGGAATGCACGGCGTACACATCCGGCCGGTAGGGCATTTCCAGAACATCGGGCATGTGGGCACTGGCGCTCACATCCAGAATAGCATGCTGGTAGCCCAGTGATTCAAAGACATCCAGCACGCGGGCGCGCAGCACACCGGTGTGAATAGCCCAGGCCTCGCCGGGCTCCAGGAATACCTCTACCTTGTACATCTCCCGGATTTCACGCAGCAGGGATATAAGCGCGGCGCGGTCATAATCCGGCTTGGTAATCCAGTGGCCGCCGCCCAGATTCAGATAGCGGATCTGCGGGCTGGCAAGGAGGTCGCCGAATTGTTTTTCAAAGGCGCGGAAGGTATCAATCAGCTCCTGCGCCCCCTGCTCGCACAAGGTGTGGAAATGCAGGCCGGAGATACCGCTCAGATCCACCCCCTGCAGCTGCTCTGCCGGAATTCCCAGGCGGGAACCAGGTACGCATGGGTCATAAAGAGCCGTGTGACCTGTGGAAAAACACGGATTAATGCGCAGCCCCAGCTGCAGCTCCCCGCTCTGCACACGGGGATGCGCCAGGCACGCAGCACGCCAGCGCAGCCACTGCGGCACGCTGTTAAAGTCGATATGATGCGCAAAGTCCAGCAGTTCGGCCAGCTCAGCCTCCCGGTAAGCCGGAGAATACACCGCTACGTGCCTGCCCAGATGCTGAGCCCCCAGCCGGGCCTCATACAGCCCGGAAGCACAGCAACCCGCGGCATACGGACGGAGCACAGACAAACCCGCCGTGGTAGAAAACGCCTTGAGTGCCACCAGCAGGTGGGCCCCGGAGGCACACGCTACATCCTGCAGGATGCGGGCATTACGCTCCAGTGCCGATACTGAAATCAGAAATTGAGCCACAGCGCCTGTGTGGAGTTAGCGGCGGCGGCGGTTGCGCACACGCTTGTTGGCAGCCTCTTGTGCAGCGGCCTTCTCAGCAGCGGCCTTTTCCTCAGCAGCTTTCTGCTCAGCTGCCAGGCGTTCCGCAGCAGCCTTCTCGGCGGCGGCATTCTCTGCGGCAGCAGCCTCTGCGGCGGCCTTCTCCTCCTCGCTCTTCTGCTGCGCGGCACTCTGATCAGCCTGCAGCTGCTGCCCCACAGACTGAATGGCGGGCAGCAGAGCCTCGAAACAACGCTTGGTCTCAGCCTTCACCTCCAACTTGGGGCTACTGGCATTCAGGCTCTGACATATCTTGGCGGCAACCACCCAGGAACCCATGGCCTCCTTCGGCTTACCCATGGAGTTATCCAGATTACCCAGCGAAGTGAGCAGCTTTGCATAGGCAATGGACATCTCGGAAGAAAGGCGCTTAAGACGCTGGGCCAGCTCATGCCCCTTGGTGTATGTTGCGCGGGCTTCCTCAGGGTCATCCACCGCGCGCTGGCAATCGCCCAGGCAGCGATACGAATCCAGCATATCAGTGGCAGCTCGGGAAAGACCGGGTTCAACCTCGCCATCGGGCAGTTCCTCACCATCCTTGGGAGCCACTGCCTGATACTGAGCTTCATCCACAGCCAGAGCCGCTTCATACTTCGGCAATGCCTCGGCAGCCTTATTCTGAGCCAGCAGGCATACACCGATGCCATTGTGGCATGCACTGAGCATGCGCTGAACCTCCGGCGTGCTCTTTGCTGCCTCCGGCAGACTCTCCACCTCGCTCAGGGCATTCTCATACTCACCCTGAGCCTTGGCATAGGCACCCAGGTTGCGCGTTGTGCTGGCAATCTGCAATGCCAGGCGGGCACGCTCTTCACAAGGCTCGCCCTTCTGAAGCTCTCCATAGTATGTGCGCATCAGCTCCAGCATATCCTTCACCATCGTGTTCAGCTGGGGAAACTCATCCGGGCTGGTCACCTTCTGCCCCAGGGTATACACGGCGTGCTGGAACAGAGCCTCGCGAGCCTCTGCAAGGTGGTCTGTCTCCGGCGCTGCCACTGCCGCCTCAGGGGCAGCCTCCACCGCAGGCGCGGGCTGCTCCGTGGAAGCGGGAGTTTCTGACTCCTTCTCACCACAGGAACTCAGGCAAATGGCAGTGGCCATACCCAGAATTGCAGCGCAGCGGCTGCCGGATTTACGAAAACGGTCATTGAGCATCATACTTACACCATTCTGCACCCTTGCGCGCGTAGCGTCAAGCTCATTCTGTTATTGCTGTCCCAAAAACTCGTCACCCCCATCCACTCTAGACTCAAAAATTCTACTTTTTTGCAGAAAATGCAAATTTTTGCTTGTCTTTCCCCTTCCATATTGGCTAGAATGAGGAGCAACAAAACAACATGAAACATTTCCATCTCTTCAAACGTATCGCCTTGGCCTGTGGTCTTGCAGCCACTGCTGCTCTGGTCAGCTCCTGCGCCTCCGTCTCCCCGGCCAATCAGCGCGCCCAGCAGCTCCGCGAGAGCACAAATGTGACAATTTTCAGCTATAACGACGCTTCCTCCCCCAAACAGCGCCTGTGCACCGAAGCCGGCCCCATGCCCGACAATGTTGCACGCGCTCTGGATATGTGGCTGCGTTGCTCCACCATCAAGAACTTCAACTATGCCTACCCGCAGTACTATGTGGCACTGACCTCCCCCAAGGGTCGCCAGCGTGTATGGGGTATCTGCACCGATGGTAAGGCCAACCTCGTGGGTATTCTCATTCCTCGCGATGGCGTAGCAGCCTGGGATCTCCCCTATATCGGCTCCTACAAGATGTATGTGTGCGACACCAGCCAGCGGCGCGCCCTTTCCGATGCCATCATGACCTATCTGGCTGAGGCCGGTTACGACACCTACCGCATCGATGCCCGCAAGGCAACCGGTCTGGCAGATGAGAAGTATCTGATTTCCAAGCCCAAGACCCTGCAGGAAATAGAGGCTGAACTTGCCGCTGCCGCCGCTGAGAAGAAGGCCCGCGAGGAAGCAGCCAAGGCTAAGGCTTCCGCTGCTGGCGAAGGCGATGGCGATGGCGATGAGGAAGAGGGCGACGAGGAAGAATCCGGCGACGACGAGGAAGAATCCTCTGATGAGGAGGAATCCTCTGACGAAGAGGAGGAGTCCTCCGATGAGGAAGAAGAGGAGGAAGAATCCTCTGACGAAGAAGAGTCCTCCGATGAGGAAGAAGAAGAGGAGGAAGAGCAATAATTCTGTAAACTCCACTTCAGCAAACCTTTCCATCCCCGCTGCTCTCCGCAGCGGGGATTTTCGTTTATATTCCGCCCCTACAATGACCTTATCAGCAGCAAGCAGAGAAGAATGGGCCCTGATTTGCTCTTCATCCTCCATTATCCTTGACTTCTATACGGAACGCATGTTATGTTCTATCTGCTCAAGAGAACTCTCCTTGAGAAATAATTTCACCCGATAATCACCTCAACATCCTCCAAACCATGTCTGATAACTTACCTGCCTCCCCTCAAAAGCCGGAGGTAGCCAGGGCCACCTTATTCAAACCGTCTCTTTATGGCGGGCGATTTACGCGAAAGCAGTATATCCTTTACATACTTTCGTTTAGTTTGATTTTTGGCATTCTTTGCACGATACTCATCAGCACCCTTGTAGCAACTGCATTTCCAGCAACATCATACGAGACTGATATCGAGGAATCCATGAAAGAACTGGAGCAATTTTGCCAGATAACATCATTAGTCCTCACGATACCTGCCTGCATTTTCATCTTCTTGCCCATAGGTGTCAAAAGAGCACACGACATTGGGCATAAGGGAACCTTTTTAGTCGTATTATGGGCTATTTCACTGGTAGCGCAATTACTG
>JAGBZE010000005.1 GCA_017628435.1 Akkermansia sp. | reverse complement strand
GAGCAGGTGGTGTGGCTCGGGCGTCCGCAGCCCTATCTGTTCTCATTCGTGAGCCAGAGCTTGGCTCTGGTGACGGTGTTTTTGGTGCTGTTCTTCGGGTGGTTTGCCTACGGTATGTACGATATCGGGCAATTCTGGGTGGCCAGTGTTTTCGGCGTTGTGGCGGTAGTGTGTCTGGGTATTGCTGTGGCGTCTCCTTGGCTGGGGCGCCATATCCAGCAGCGCAAACTGTATGTGCTGACTGACCGTCGTGCCATTGTCATGCGCCGGAACAGGTGCTACCTGTTCCCCCGCAGCGCCGACATGCTCCGGAACATCACCCGCCACAAGAATGGTACGGTGAGTTTGGAGCTGGGGCTCAGCCCCTATTTCAGTTACAATTCAAAGTCATATCCCATCGGCTTTCTGCATTTACCGGCAGGTGAGTGGGAGAAAGTGTATGAATTGATGAAAACCCCGGCTTATGAGCGCAAGGAAATGGATTGAGCAAGAGCTGTTGCCCGGGGAGCGGATGCTCTACTTGCATCGGCAGAAATGGGGCAAGAAATGGTGGTGGCGCTGGGTGACTGATGTGTTTGAGCGTGCGGTGCCGATATTTTTCTTGTTGATGCTTCCGCTGGGGTGGTGCTGTTTGCCTCTTGCTCCGGATTTGCTGGTATTTTGGTTTACTGTGGTGCTGGTGGTATTGGTCTGCCGACTGCTTGGCTATATAGGCGCTCGCATGAGGGAATGGACCTATCTGGCTGTTACGTCTCAGCGTGTTATCTGCATGCAGCGTGCAGATGGGCGAATCAGCCTGACGAGTTACCCGCTGCCAATGCTGACCGCCGTGAGTGACGGGAGTGAAGTCAAACTTAAGGGCTGTTGGTTTGGGGCAGATGTCAGGTTTCGACAAGTGGAGAATGCTCCGAAGCTCGTTGCTCTCATCAGGCAGGCTCAGGCCGGATATTTTCCTTTTTCTCAACCGGTGCCGCAGGCAGGAAGTCACCCCTTGTTGCCTGCCGGAGAGCTGTTGTATGGGGCAGGGGTGGAGGTTGCTGAACACCCTTCGCGGAGAGAATGGTGTATTCTTGCGGTGCTGTTCATCTTCTGCTCATCCGTAGTGGTGAGTGCTCTGGTTGAACCTCAGGATGGCTCGTATGTCGGCTTTGGCTGGGTGGTACTCGTGTTGATGGTGGGCCTTGTGATGCTGATGTTGTGGGCCTATGTGCGCAGATTCCGCCGCACTCCCGATTCCTTTGCTATTGGCGACAATGGGGTATATATGGAAGGGTGGGCGCCATGTCCGGCAGCTGATTGTTACCCCTTTTCCAAGGATATACTTGCAGATGGTAGTCTTCTGCTGTTTTTTCTGCCGGGGAAGGATATAACTCATTTACCTGCCCTTCACATACGTGACGAGTTTCGTCAGGTGGAGAGGCTGCTCATGGCTATAGCTACCCCGCTAAAAGAGAGTGTGTCCTCAGAGCAAACTCTCGATACCCAAGCCGACAAGTAGCAGGCCTGCCGTGGTTTCGAGCCATCGGGTGGGCAGGTGGTGCAGCAGACGGGCTGAGTGGAATGCTGCTAACGAACAAATAAAGGTTATGATGCCAATGATGCTCACATAGGTAAAGAGCCGGGGCATGCTGAGGTCGGTGCCGCCGATGTCACCCAGAGCCATGGCTACACCTACAGCCAGAGCATCAATCGCCGTCGCTACACCTACCAGGAGCAGGGCAATAAGCCCCAGCGGATTGCAGTCTTTGCTGCAACAATCGCACTCATCCTCATCGCCTTTCCACGCGCCATAGATGACGTAAGCACCCAGCCCGCAGAAAACGGCGGCTACAATGCCACTCTGCCATTGTGCGACATAATCGCGCACTTCTTCGCCGCCCAGGTAACCCAGCAGCGGCATGCCGGCCTGGAAGGCACCGACCGTCAGCGCCAACCACAGGGAGTTCCTTAACCGACAGCAGCGCAGTACCAAACCGTAGGAAAAGGAGTACACGGTGGCATCTACCGCCAGAGCGAACGCGATGATGATGATTTCGAGCATGTGATTACAGAAAAGCAGGCGGACCGAAGCCCGCCGTGCTTTTTCAAAATGCTTTTTACGGATTAATAGTGACCACCGTTGGGGCCGTTGTGCCACTTCCAGGCAGTCTCCACAATCTGGGTGACATCCTGGTACTTGGGAATCCAGCCCAGAATTTCAGCAGCCTTGCGGGAGTCGGCAATCAGGCGGGGCGGGTCGCCCTCGCGGCGCGGACCGTACTCCACGGGAGCCTTCATACCGGTTACCTTCTCGGCGGCGTCGATAATCTGCTTGACCGAGAAACCGTTGCCGGTGCCGAGGTTGAACCAGTTGGTGTCGCCACCCTTCATCAGGTAGTCCAGAGCGCGCAGGTGAGCGTCGGCCAGGTCGTCTACGTGGATGTAGTCACGAATGCAGGTGCCGTCCGGGGTGTCGTAGTCGGTACCGAATACGGTGATGCCGGGGCGCTCGCCCTTGATGGCCTGCAGAATCACCGGGATAAGGTGAGACTCGGGCTCGTGATCCTCGCCGATAAGGCCGTCCACAGAAGCACCGGAGGCATTGAAGTAGCGCAGGAACACGCTCTTGAGGCCGTAAGCGCGCTCGCAATCCTTGCACACCTTCTCCAGCATGAATTTGGAGCCACCGTAGGGGTTGATGGGATCCTGCTTCTCCGTCTCGGGGATGGGTACCTGAGTCGGCACACCATAGGTGGCGCAGGTGGAGG
>JAGBZE010000054.1 GCA_017628435.1 Akkermansia sp. | reverse complement strand
GAGGATGTGGTTACCATGCCGCATCATTGCCTGCGCGAGCTGCGTGGTGGCCGCATCGGCTTCATTTTTCAGGAGCCCATGAGCGCTCTCAATCCTGTGCACTCCATTGGCGACCAGATTGCCGAGACGCTCATGCTGCACCGGGAAATGACGGCGGAGGCCGCCTGGGTGGAGGCTATCAACCTGCTGAACCGTGTGCGTATCCCCAGTGCAGCCATGTGCGCCAACCAGTACCCCGGCTCGCTTTCCGGTGGTATGCGCCAGCGAGTGGTGATTGCCATGGCGCTTGCCTGCCGCCCGGAGTTGATTATTGCTGATGAACCGACTACGGCTCTGGATGTGACGGTGCAGCAGCAGATTCTGGCGCTGCTTCGAGAGTTGCGCGAGGATCTGGGAGCATCCTCTCTGCTCATAACGCATGACCTGGGTGTGATTGCGCAGAACTGCGACCGCGTGCTGGTCATGTATGCCGGGCGCATTGTGGAGTGCGCTACTGTTCATGAGCTTTTTGCTAATCCTGTGCATGCCTATACCAAGGCTTTGCTGGCTGCTATGCCTCGCCGCGAATACGTACGTAAAACCTACCTGCCTTCCATTCCTGGCAATGTGGCTTCCATTCGTGATATGGTGAAGGGGTGCCGCTTCTGTCAGCGCATGGGAGTGCCGGTGGAGGAGCTTACGGAACGCCCCCGTATGGTGGAAATTTCCCCAGGTCACCGGGTTGAGGCCTGCCCTCGTTGTACCGGGGTTCTTTGTTGATGTCATACTGCGCTTTGTTATGCCGCAGTGCAAGCTAATATCGGCTTGACAATTAAGATAGAAAGCGTAGAATGAACGCCGCTGCGTTTCTATCCGGAAGCGTTGCCGTTATCAATTTTTCAACATATTTATTATGAACAGTTACCGTACCCATACGTGCGATGAGCTCCGCCCCGCTCATGTAGACCAGGTTGTGACGCTGGTTGGCTGGGTGGACACCGTGCGCGACCACGGCGGTGTGATTTTCATCGACCTCCGCGACCGTGCCGGCAAGACCCAGGTAGTTTTCCACCCGGAAATTGACGCTAATCTTGCCAATCAGGCCGAGGCTCTGCGTGTGGAGACTGTTATCCAGGTGACCGGCAAGGTGGTGCGCCGCCTGAAGACCGATGAAATTGATGCCACGAATCCCGATCTGGCCACTGGTGAGATTGAAGTGGAGGCCACAAGCCTTACCGTGCTGAACCCGGCTGCTGTGCTGCCGTTCCAGCTGGATCGCAACATTGCCAACGAGGATATCCGCCTCAAGTATCGCTTCCTGGATCTGCGCCGCCCGGCTATGCAGCGTAACATGATTCTGCGCCACCGCATCACCAAGACCATGCGCGACTATCTCGACGAGCAGGGCTTCCTGGAGATTGAGACCCCAATTCTCTCCAAGAGTACGCCCGAAGGCGCTCGCGACTTCCTGGTGCCCAGTCGTCTGACTCCCGGTGCATTCTACGCACTTCCCCAGGCTCCGCAGCAGTACAAGCAGCTGCTCATGGTGGCCGGTATGGAGCGCTACTTCCAGGTGGCTCGTTGCTTCCGCGACGAAGACCTGCGCGCTGACCGCCAGCCCGAGTTCACTCAGATTGATATTGAGGCTTCCTTCATTACCCCCGAGGACATTTATGCATGGATTGAGGCCATGCTCAAGCGCGTGTTCAAGGAGAGCGTGGGACGCGATATCGTGACGCCTTTCCCCCGCATGACCTGGCGCGATGCCATGGATCAGTACGGCTCCGATAAGCCCGAGCGCCGCTTCGAGATGAAGATTACGGATTGCTCCGATATCTTCGCTACCAGTGATTTCCGCGTGTTCTCCGGTGCTGTTGCCAACGGCGGTGTTGTGAAGGCCATCAACGCCAAGGGCTTCAACCCCTCCGTGGGCCAGGTGGATTCTCTTACGCAGACCGCCATTGAGGCCGGTGCCAAGGGGCTTGCCTACATCAAGGTGCGCGACGTGAATGACCGCGACGGTTGGAAGAGCCCCATCACCAAGCGTCTGACCGATGCTGAGATTGAGGCTCTGAAGGAGCGGCTGAACATCGAGAGCGGTGACTGCATTTTCTTTGCCGCCGGTGCCTGGGAGCAGAGCTGCACTATTCTGGGCCGTGTGCGTCTGGCCTGTGCCGACTTCATGGAACTGCTGAAGGGCAACGACGAGGTGGATCTCTTCTGGGTGAACCGCTTCCCGCTTTTCGGCTGGGACGAGGAGGAACAGCGCTTCTGCGCTATCCACCATCCCTTCACCCGTCCCGTGCCGGAGGACGTGGAGAAGGTTCTCAAGGGCGAAATTTCCACCGATATCTGCGCCGAGGCTTACGACGTCATCTTCAACGGTAACGAGCTGGGCGGTGGTTCCATCCGTATCCATGAGAAGGACCTGCAGGATGCCACCTTCCGCGCCCTGGGTCTGGACGACGCCACCATTCAGGAGCAGTTCGGTCACCTGCTGGCTGCATTCTCCTTCGGTGCACCGCCCCACGGTGGTCTGGCCCTGGGTCTGGACCGCGTGGTGATGCTTATCGGCAAGTGCGAATCCATCCGCGAGGTGATTGCCTTCCCGAAGAACAACCGCGGCGCCGACCTCATGAGTGAATCTCCCGCTCCTGCCGAGCCCAACCAGCTGCGCGACGTGCATATTCAGGTGAAGCTGCCTGAGAAGCTGCGCCAGAAGCTGGAGGCCGAGAAGGCCGCAGCTGAGGAACAGGCCTGATTGAGCTGAAAATCTGATTTTTACCCGCGCCCGCAGGATTAAAGCCCCTGCGGGCGTGCTTTTTTCTGGAAAAAATCAGGAAATTGAGATAAAACAAGCTATATCATACGCCACATATATGAAGGAAATGAACTCCCCCACGCCCACAGAGCGCATAGACTGGTCTGCCTGGCTGGCTGAATATGGCCCGCAGCTCTTGTTATATGCTCGCCAGCAATGCCGGAGCGAGGCAGATGCAGAGGATGTGCTGCAGGAAGCATTGGTGCAGCTGGTGCATGCGGTGGAGGGCGGCTCATTCTCCGGCACACAGGACCAATGGCGCGCTTATGCCTATACGGCCATTCGTCACCTGGCCATGGACCGTGGTCGCCGCGAACAGGTGCGGCGCAATTATGCGGTTGCCCAGCAGGAACACCTGCGCGAAGGCGAGGAGGAAACTCCCTGGCTGAGCAGTGCGGCGGATGACGAGTACCTGCGCGGCAGGATGGAATCCATGCTTCGGAAACTGGCTCCGGAGTTTGCGGAGGTGGTGGTGCTCCATATCTGGGGCGAGCACACCTTTCAGCAGATTGCGGATTTGACCGGTAATAAATTATCCACCATCACCTCCCGGTATCGCTATGCGCTGCAGGCTCTGCGCAAGGAACTGGAGGCCAATCCTATTGAACGCTGAGTATGAACCCTGATACAGATTTCAAGACAGAAACTGCCACAACGGCACCTGCGGCTCTGCCGGAGACTCTGCAGAAGCGGCTGCTGGCCGCCATGCAGCAGGCTTCGGATGAGGAGCAGGAATGCCGCGAGGTGGAGCTGCTGTTGCGCCGGCTTCGTCCGGCGGCGCTGCCATCGCGTCTGACCGGGCAGCTGGGGGTACGTATGTATCTGGCTGCTCAGCAGCGGCGGCGCCCGCTGCGCCTGTACCTGCAGCGCGGGGGACTGGCTGCGGCTATCGTGTTTTTCCTGGTGGCCGGGGGTGTGATGCTGGTGCCCGGCAGCGCGGTGGCTGAGGGCGAGAATCCCGGGCATGTGGGCCGCAATATCATCACGTCGCGCGGTGCCGAGCGCGTGGAGTGGCGGCGCGGGGATGCTCCGGTACGCCACTATACTGTGCTGTATGAAGATTCTTTTGTGCTGGATGCGGAGGATACCACCACGGTTATCCGCGTGCCGAATACAACCGATGTGGAAGTAGAGGAGGATTATTTATGAAAAAGCTTCTGTGTGTGTGCGCGGCGATGCTGGGTATAGCTGCGGCGGCGGAGAAACCTCGCGCTATGTTCGGCGTGGTGGCCGAGGAATCTGCAGCCCGGGTATCCGGGGTGCTGGTGCGGGCGGTGAATCCGGAAAGCCCGGCGTACCAGGCCGGCATGCGGGAGGGTGATGTGCTGCTTTCTTTTAATGGACAGCTGGTTCTGACCCGTAACCAGCTGCGCAGCCTGCTGGATGCCGCCGAGCCGGGGCAGCAGGTGCCGATTTCCTTCCTGCAGAAGGGGGTGCAGCGCGATGTGTCCGTGCGCCTGGCGGCTCGTGCTGCGCTGAGGAAACGCGGTGCCGCCAGTGCTGATGCTGCGGTCGGGGCCGACTGGATGATGAGACCGCTGGCAGTGAATCCGGCTATTCGCGAGGCTATGGCTAAGCACCGCCGCGAGATTGTGCGCCAGCTGCGGCAGGTGACAGAGGCATTTGTGCCGGGTGAAGTGTCTGACCATCTGCAGGCTATCCGCCACCTGGCGCGCGATGCCAACCCGAATGGCCGCGGCTGGATGCTGGGCGAGGCCGGTGAGGTGACGCTGCAATTCCGTACGGAGGAAGGTGTCATCGTGCTGCATGGCGCCAGCAATAAGCTTAACCTGACGGTGTACGATGCTGAGCTGAAGCGGGAGTATGATGAGCTGCCGCTTAATACGGCAGAGGAACGCGCAGCGCTGCCGCAGGAGGTCAGGGAGCGTCTGAAGCGCCTTCGCTGAGCAGCTGGCTGATGAGCTGGCGGGTCATGCTGCCGCTCTCATGCAGGGAGTGGGGGCAGATGCGCTTCATGTTGTCGCGCGGGGTGTGCCACCAGTTGCTGCCGCTGAAGGCGGCGATGAGGTTGAGGCTTTCCACCCCGGCTTCCAGGTAGGGTAGGTGGTCATCCATATACCCGCCTGGCCACACTGTCCAGCTGGCTTCAGAATACCCCAGTGCGCGTACTGCGGCGGCGTAGTGGTTGTACATGTAATCTGAGGTGTCGAGCACGGGGATGGCAATGCATTTGTTGCGGCCGCCGACCATATCCAGGTTAATCTGCCAGCGGGGCAGCTGGTCGCCGCGGCGGGCTACATCGTGCTTGGAGCCGTATAGGCCGTCAGTTTCGCTCATGTTGCGGGCAAAGGCTTCCTCGCCGTCCAGAAAGATGAGCTCCACGCGGTCATCGCACAGCGTGCGGGCCAGTTCCAGCAGTACTGCGGCACCGCTTGCGCCGTCATCTGCACTTTCAAAGCCGGGAGCAATGTTCACCTTGGTATCAATATGACAGCTGAGCAGCAGCGGGCAGGGGGTGGTGCTGCGGAAGGCCCGCAGATTGCACATTTTCACTCCATTGGGCGCGCTGAATGAGTTGCGCTCTGTCTGCCAGCCGTATTGATGCAGGTGTTTTTCAAGGTATTGCAGCTGCTGCTCGTAGGCGGGTGAACCGCTGTAACGGGGACCCAGGGCGCAGATGGCTGCGCAATGGATATAGGCGTTTTCTCCGTTGAATTCCGGCGTGCTGACGAGTTCCCGCGCTGCGGGCTGCTGCGGTGCTGTGCTCTCTGCATTCTGCGGGCTGTCATCGCAGCCGCAGAACAGGAAAAGAAAGGGAAGCAGGCGACGCATTACAGGTTCTCGCTGATGCCGAAAATCTGAAGAATACGCACCAGGTCCTCGCGGCCTGCGTAGGGAATTTCAATCACGCCGCTGCTCTTGCCCTTCATGGAAATATTCACGCGGGTGCCGAAATCCTGGGAGAGCTGCGAACATACTCGGGCGTATGCCTCGGGCAGCTGCGGCTCTGGCTTGGTTACAGGCGGTGCAGGGGTGAGCAGGTCACGTACCAGCTGTTCGGTCTGGCGGACGGTCAGTGTATTGCGAGCCACTCGCTGAGCTGCCATAGTCTGCTGGGTGGCATCCTTGAGCTGGAGGAGCACCTTGGCGTGACCTACGGTAATTTGCTGGGCGTTCAGCAGCTCGCGCACTTCGGGGGCGAGATCCAGCAGGCGTACCATGTTGGCCACCACGGCACGGGATTTGCCCACATGCTGGGCAATGGTTTCCTGCTTCATGCCGAATTTTTCCTGCAGCAGGCGGTACTGCTCAGCTTCTTCCAGCGGGGTCAGGTCTGCGCGCTGAAGGTTCTCGATGAGGGCCAGCTCTGCAACTTCTTGGTCAGTGGCTTCATGTACCACTACCTTGACGGTGGTCTGACCAAGGCTGGTGACAGCGCGCAGACGGCGTTCACCGGCAATGAGTTCAAATACCCCGTCGACTTTGCGGACAACGAGGGGCTGGATAAGCCCGCGCTCGCGAATGGAGGCGGCAAGTTCCTCAATCTGCTGCTGGTCAAAATGGCGGCGTGGCTGGAAGGGGGATGCCTTGATATCCCGAACCTTGGCAAGGATGACGCGGTCGCCATCTGCCACTACGTTTGCGGGACTGTTTGCAGTTTCCTGCTTCTTCATGATGAGGGCACCCAGCCCCTTTCCTAATGCTTGCCTGGCCATAATGTGTGTGCGCGATTCTATCTTATTCTAACTCGGAAATCAATCTTTTAATCACATGTTCCGGGGGGCTGCGGCATAAATATGAGTCATGCTGACACAAGGGATAAAGAGCGCGGGCAGAATCCATTAGGATTCTGCCCGAATTAAGGGTAATGGCAGCCTGGTATCAGCGCCGACGCTTGCTCTTGGTTTCTTCCTTAGCCTTGGGGCTGAGGTTAATCTGGAATGCTTTTTCCGGAGAGTTTGCCCAGGAGGTGCAGCTCATGATGCCGCTCAGTTTGCCATCCTTGCTGAGCTGCAGGGAGAGCATGCCGTCCTTGGCATCG
>JAGBZE010000053.1 GCA_017628435.1 Akkermansia sp. | reverse complement strand
TTTTCCCGATACTTGTAGCCCTTTTCTCCAGCAAAGGGCAGGATCAGCTGCTTCATCTGACGGATAATATGGGAAATGACCTGGCAGCAGAAGTTCAGACGATGCAGGCCCAGGCTGAGGTGCGAGCCCGCGTCGGCTCTGCTGTGTCGGGCATTATCATGTTTCAGGTGATTTTGCTGGGGTTGATGGGGTCCAATAACTCTGCCCGTGAGATTGCCGGGGAGCGCCTCATCATGGAGAAGGAGAAGTTTGCGGGTACCGGCACAGGCGCTTATCTTGCATCAAAAATTGCCTTCCTGTTTATCCTGGTGTTGATTCAGAGTCTGTGGATGTTTGCGTTTGTGCAGTATTGCTGGCCGTTGCGAGGAGATATTGTGAATCACCTGATTTTCCTGTTGCTGGCAAATGCAGCCATGACCACCATGTGCCTGGGGATTTCTGCTAATTGCAAGACCGCGGATCAGGCATCGCTGCTGAGTATATACCTGGTGGGCTTCCAGTTGCCGCTTTCCGGCGCAGTGCTGGCCTTGCCTGAATTTGTGGAGGTGTTTACTCAGCCATTTATTTCCGCATACTGGGCGTGGAGCGGCAGTGTGAATGGCGGCCTGGATTCTGAGGTGTTGAAGGCGGTGAACAGCATTGTGCAAACTTCTTTCTCTCCTCAGTCTGCGTGTCTGCTTGTATTGCTGGCTCATATTCTGGTCGGCATCATCCTGACCTATGTCGGCGTGCGCCGCACCCGCTGGGAATAATCAACTTATCCATCATTTAACCGTTATGGCAAGAAAAAGACGTTCTTCAAAAGAAAAAAAATCCCAGGTTCCCATGATACTGGGAGGGGCTGGTGGTGTATTGCTGCTGGCTGTGGTTGCAGCTGTTGTCATGAAACCTTCCGAATCTGCCTCTGTTGCTAAGGAAACTCCTTTCTCCATTGCAGATTACCGTCTGGATGCATCACGCCTTGCAGGTAATTCATATCGATTGGTTGGTCGTATTGAAAATATTGAATCCATTGGCAATGACCGTTTGATTGCAATTTCTCTGCCGGGAAATTCGCAGGAACGTTTGCCGTTGGTGGTGCCTGCAGGAGCTGCTGGAAGGGTGAATCTGACTCGAGGAGATTCCTTCATGTTTCATGTGAGCTGCCGCAATGGTAAGGATGCCCAGGGCCTTGATGTGAAGGGTGTAATGATTGTAGAAAAAGTAGAAAATACATAACGATGAAGATGTCTTCTTATCTGCGGCTGCTTCCGCTTTTCTGTTGTGTTGCACTGGTACAGCCCGTGTGCGCGCAGGGGCTGGGAAAAGCTTCTTCCAAAAATCAGGAATCTCAGACTCCTGCACAGGGGGGCAATGGTGGTGGTGATTTTGCCATTGGTTCGTCCAACACTGACCCGGCAAATGGCGAGCCTGCAAATCCCAAGGTATTAGGGATGGAGCTTCCGTTGCTGGACCCTGCAACGGACACGATGAGCTACAATGGTGCAAAGTTTGATGTGGGGAACAATGCTGCTGTTCGTGCTCGTTTTGAAAAGTATTTGCAGCAGAATCCGGATGATAGCACGGAGGCTAAGCGCTATCGCAAGAAGATGCGTGCATTGCTGAAGCATACGGAGAAATCTGCCCGTAAACGGCGAGAGGTGGGAAGTGAAACTCTTATTGAGATAGGCAATGGCCTGTATGAGCTGAATGAATATCCCGGGGATGGCGGTGTTTCCGGTTCTCTGGCCAGTGCAATTGCCAGTGCGCTAGCTGTACAATATGCTAATCGCTCCCGTGATCGTAAGAACAAGCAATTGCAGGCCGAAATTGATGAGTTGGTGGAAAAGACCAACACGCTGACCACCTACAATACGAAGCGCGCGAATAAGACCAAAGTTATTAAGGATGGCGACGACACTTATACAGATGGTCCCGTTGTTACTAATACGGTCAAGATTGCTCACAACACAAAGAAGATAGCTGCTTTGGAGGCATCGGGTGTCAAGAATGATGCTGATGGATTGGCAGCAATGGAACTTTCCAAGATTAATTTCCAGAGCTCTATTGTTTCCATGCTGATGCAGCGCCGCTATGAGCATGCCTTGGTTGGAGCTCTGGCGTATCGCCATATTTTCCCCGATGGAGATACAACGTTGAAGATGGATAGCGATTCCACCGCAGCAAAGCTGTTTGAGGGGGGAACCGGTTTGCCGCCAACGGTTGAAGCTATGTCTACCTTTGCGTCCAATATGCGCCACGACATCGATCAGAACATGGAGGCTGTAACTAATATGTTGGCTCAGAATAAGCTGTCTGATGCAACTCAGAGCCTCATCCAGGCTGTGGCCGTGGGCGAATATATGCCGAGTGTGGCAACCTTCCCGGTGGAAGGCCGTCGTCGTATCGCCGAATTCTGGTCTCTGCGTCGCAAGGCTCTTACAACCCTGAATGCCCGTGATTACGGTGCTCTGGAGGAAGTTGCCTCTAAGATGAAAGCTCTCGACCCGGATTTTGATGATTCCATGCTTACGAGCTACTGTGCTGGCCGCAAGGCGGAGAGTGACTTGCATTTGCGAAACGCAGCCAAGGCGCTTAAGGCCGGTGATGACGCAAGGTTTAACGAGGAAATCACAAAGGCCGGTGCCATCTGGCCCAAGAACCCGAATCTGGAGAAGGGACGTCAGCAGCTCGAGAAGTTGGACAACCAGGATC
>JAGBZE010000052.1 GCA_017628435.1 Akkermansia sp. | reverse complement strand
GTCAGCGCACGCACTATCTTATAGAGGGCCAGCGGTTTCATCTCCTTGTCGCTCACCACGTTAGCCGTGCGTCCATAATACTTGGCAGCTTCGGCATACTCCTTATCCGCAAAGAAGCCATCACCCAGCGTCATGAACAGAGCAGATTTGATAGGACCGTCAATACCCATGGCAATAGCCTCCTCACAGAGCTTGCGGGCCTCTGCCGCGCGATTGAGCCCGATGAGCAACAGCGCCTGGTCACGCAGACCCTCCGCCTTGCGATACGGCTGATTTTCCATGGATACATAGAATTCTGCCGGCTGCAGGCCCTCCGCATACATGCGAAGCTCCAGTCGCGCGCGCGCCAGCGTCTTCCACACGATGGGCTCCACCTTCGGGCGCTCCTGCTCAGAGCCATCCGCAGCCTTGTATTTCTCGCGGGGCTCGCGCACCAGGGCATCGCTCAGGTACTTGTTAGCATCCGTGTAGTTGCGGCTCTGGAAGCACATCCAGCCACACCAGCGCAGAATAGCGGGCGGCAGCGCATTATAGGTACCTATGTTGGTCTTCTCCAGCGTTTTGAGCGCGCTGCGCAGGTTCTCTGCATCCTTCATCTTGAAGAAGCAGTGCACGAGACGCAGATCTACCAGAGAGGCATACTGCTCTGCATTCAGCGTGCGGGCTTCGCGGAAATGCGGCACCGCCTCCGCCGGTTTGGTTTCATAGAGCGCGCAGGCGATATTGTAATGAGCTTCTGCAATGACGGCGGGCTTGCTCTTGCCGCCACTCTTCACCAGCTCCTCATAGTACTTAATGAGGCCCTCATAATACTCCATCATCTTCTGCGGATTGGTGGCAGCGCATACCTGAGCCGCGCAACGCCAGCACACATCGATAGCCTCATAATGCGGGAACTCACGAATGACGCGGTCAAAATCCGCCAGAGCCTGACCGGGACGAGACTGCTTCACCAGCACCATACCGCGCAGAGCCAGAGCCCCCGGCAGACGAGTATCATTGGTGAAGGTAGAGATAAAGTAATCCAGCGCGGGCAGCGGGTCATACACGCCGCTCTTATCCGCGCACCAGGCTTTCTTATACACAGCCTCCGCGCGCACTTCCTCCGGCAGCTGCTCAATGTTGATTGCCTCAAACTGGCGGGCAGCCGTGGCGACATCATGCGTCATCATACGGTCTGCATACATCAGGCGCACCAGGTCAATATAGTGCAGCCCTGCCGTGGCACTGCCGGCAGCCGCATAGGTATTCAGATAACGCTCTGCCAGCTGGAAGAAGTTCGCCCCCCTCACCTGCTGAGAGCAGATGATGCGGCGGTACCCGGCATCTGCCGCCATGGCAGAATCCGGCTGTGAGTTCTCCACCATCTGGAACCACTGCATCGCCGGGCTGTACTGGCGAATCTCCATGAACGACTGCCCCACAATCAGCGCGCGGCGGGCTTCCTTCTCCGGGTCCTCCAGCGGCGTATAATTGCGTGCCACACACTTGACCACCTCATTATACTTCTTGTCGCGGAAAAGCGTCATCACCGCCACCATCTGTGCCTCAGAAGCATACTTTGCCATGCCGGGCATGCTGATGACCTGGGAATACAGCTCCTGAGCCTCTTTATTCTTCCCGAGCCGGGAGGCCAGACGCGCAGCCTGCAGTGCACCCTCGCCCTGCATACGCGGCTCCAGTCCGGGCATTGCCAGCAAGCGGCGAAACAAGTCATACGCCTCTTGGTCGTGAGCATCCTCCGTCTTCATCTGAGCCAGAGCAAAGAGAGAAGCCTGGGCAATCGCCGGCTTCACGCCGGACACAGACTGGAGGCTGAGGAATGATTTAGCAGCCTCTTCTCGCTGCCCCAGCTGCAGCTGAGCGCGCCCCTGGCGGTAAATGGCATCGTTTCGCAGGTCTGCGCGGTTGGATTCCTTAACCACGATGGCATAATAACCCAGAGCCTTATCCCACAGCTGGCGAGAAGCCGCCTGAGTGGCCAGTTTATACGCCGCACCGGCGGCATACTCGCCGTGGGTCTGGTTCGCCAGCTTAGCCAGGTTGTTATTCGAGGCGGCATGCTCCCCTGCCTCGGCCTGGCACAGCGCCTGCAGATAGAGCGCGCGGTTGTGATTCGCCGCCTTGGGGAACTTGCGCACATACGCCCCGAACAACTCTGCCGCGCGCTTCATCGCCGCCGCGCGAGCTGTAGGCTCCTGCGTATTGCGGGCCTGCTGGTACACCTGCTCGGCTATCGCGTATGAATCCGCCTCTTCATTCACCACCAGCGGACCGTCCGCCGTGGCTTTCTGCGCCGTGGCAGGCACCACCATCAGCGCACTCATGACAGGGACAACATAGAAAGGAATCTTCATCATATCAATTATACGGTGAAAAGGGAATAAAATCGGGAAATCTGACCGGGTGCAGCGCCTCAGTTCTGCTCCTTGGGCATCTGCTTGGAGAACGACACGTTCCACACCCCTGCCTGTGAGCAGGTGGAGATAACATCTGCCATCTTCTGCCAGCTCATTTCAGCATCGCCGCGAATACGCACCGGCTGATTCGGGTTCACTGCCACCATACGCTTCATCAGCGCAGAGAGCTTCTCGCGCGTGAACACCTCGCGGTCAATCGTGATGACCAGCTCACCATCCTCCTCTCGGGCATTGATAATGATTTCATCAATCGCGCGCGAGGTTTCCTCCGTCGACTTGGGAGCCGTAGGCACGCGCACTTTCAGGTCCTGCTCGTTGAGGATGAACTTCTGCGTCACCACAAAGAAAATCAGCAGCAGGAACACCACATCCAGCATCGGTGCGAGCTGGAAGCCTACAGGCTCCGGTAATTTTGCCTTCAGCTTCATGGGCAATACGCGGTGTTAGGCTCAATAATCGTCCTCATCCATCATCTCTGCCGCCGTACCGCGCTGGTACGTACCGGCCAGGCGGCGCTCACGATCCATCTGCACAGCAATGACGGAGAGGATGTGCGTAACCGCTACTTCCATATCCGTGATGCGCTTCTGAATGCGGCTGCGGAAGAACACATAGGCTGCCATGCTGGGAATAGCCAGCACCAGACCGCCTGCCGTGGTGATGAGAGCCTCTGCAATACCCTGGGCCATCTGCATCTGCTTCACACCCTCGAAATTACCGGCGGCCATCTCCATGAAGGTCTTCATCATGCCGATAACCGTACCCAGCAGACCAATCATGGGAGCCAGTGCACCAATATCAGAGAGCCAGTTAATCTGGCGGGTCAGGATGTTTGCCTGGCGAGAAGCCTCTGCGCCTGCCACCTCACGCACTTCTTCAATATCGGCGCGGGGGTTTCGCTGCAGGAACATCACGATAACATGTACCGTCAGGGCAAAACTGGAGCCATCGCGCTCACACAGGCTCAGCAGACCAGCGTAGTCCTTACGGCGAATGTAAGACTCCACGGACAACACGATATCGCGCGGCAGCACAGCCGAGGAACGAGTCGTCCATAAGCACACAAATACAGCCATCAACGCGATGAAAGAAAGCCCCAGCAGGGCGTACATCAGCGGACCGCCTTTCTCAAAAATCGAAAATACATCGAAGCCAGCGGTGGACTCCGCTGTCTTGACTGCCTGACCTAAAATGTTCATTCCGTGCATAGCTTCGCGCGCATTATATGACAAAGCCCTGGTGATTTCAAGCCGATTAACCGACTATGCCTCACTTTTTTTTGCT
>JAGBZE010000051.1 GCA_017628435.1 Akkermansia sp. | reverse complement strand
GGAATATAATAACAGGAAAAGATTTTTGATTTCCATAATGAAAAACCGCCGTATCTTTCTCTCCTTGTTTTGTCTTCCACTCCTTTCTGCCGATGCTGCCGAATGGGGTACAAACTACGAGGAAGCGTTAAACAAGGCTCGCATCGAAGGTAAAGCAGTGCTGGCAGAATTTACCGGTTCTGACTGGTGCTACTACTGCAAGCGGCTTCGCCAGGAAGTGCTTGATTCTCCAGATTTTGCAGCATGGGCGGAAGAAAATTTCGTACTGCTGGAAATTGATCTGCCACAGCATACCGACATCGGCATTGAACTCCTGACGCAGAACCAGATGCTCCGCAGCAAGTACCAGATAGACGGCTACCCCACACTGCTGGTACTCGATGCCTCAGGGCGACCTCTGGGCGGACTGTTCGGGTATGTTGGTGCCCCCAAAGCAGTGCAGGCAGAACTGGAACCGGGAATTAAGGCTGAAAAACTGCTGCGGGAGGCAGCGGAACTTCCTGACGGACAGAAACAGGCACCACTGATTGCAGCCTGGAAACTCATTCCCCAGGAGCTGCATGAGCTTAACATCCCCCTTCAACAGGAAGTTGCCAAGCATGACCCGCAGGATATCAGCGGCCTGCGAGCTTCTGCCACAGCTGAGCAGCAACTGCAGGAATGCAAATCCGCCGAAGCCGCAGCCCCCACAGATGAAGCTGCTCTCCGTATTGTACAAAAGGCGCTTACCTCCGCCACACCTCAAAATAAGCGTCAGCTGCTGGAGCTCCAGTACCGACTTCTCATCCGCATGGCGGAAAAGCCTGAGGATGTGTATGCCGCAGCAGAGGTGGCTTATGCCAGCATTGATGCGGATTTACGACTTTCTGAACGAGAGAAAGAATCGCGCAAACGCCAGATGCGCGGGGTATTTGCCAATCCCCAGACCACCCTCAACCGCAGCAGCATGCTTCTTCGCAAGCGCCCAATCAGGTAACGTATTTACGTCACATCTCGTTCTTAACATACGCAAGAACATCCGGGTGAAGCCAGCCAGAGGGGATGCTCCGGCCTTCACTCAAGGCTGCTCGAATTCCAGAGGAGGAGGCCTCATGCAAACCGGAGCAGATGAATGTGCTGCGCACCCCCTCACGCGGCGCCGGGGGAGTATCACGATGGTATACAATGAAATGCAGCATTTCGCAAAGGTACTCGTAACGAGCCCAGCGGTGCAGCTGCTCCCACTGGTCTGTTCCCATAAGCCAGAAGAGTTCCACACCAGGCTCCTGCTCCAGCCACAGCTCAGCTACACGCCAACTCCAGCTGGGCGGTGGTAATTCCAGATCCAGCGTGCTTACGCGTGCCCAGGGCAATGCCTTCGTCGCCAGATTCAGCATATTCACGCGCTGAGCATCAGAGAAATACGTACGGCTGTCCACTTTAAACGGTGAACAGGCTGCAGGCAGGAAAACAACCTCATCCAGGCCACATTCCTGTTGAGCCGCTGCGGCAATGGCAAGGTGCCCACTATGCACCGGGTCAAAAGAACCGCCGAAAAGACAAACTTTCATTTACAGGCCACTGGTGTTCTTGTACGGCAGAAAACCGCCAATGGGAAGCTTGTCGAAATTCTTCTCTACCGGCAGGCGGCGATAGTGCTTGATAAATTCGCTCATATTGCCATAGTTAGCAGCATTCTTCGGAATTCCCTGGTGCCCACAGTTCACCAAGACATTGAAGTGGAGCTCTGCATGCAAATGAGCAGTGAACATGCCATTATTCGTACCAATAGTACCCACCTGAGCACCACGCCCCACAAGCTGTCCCAGACGCACATCTATGCGATCCAAGTGAGAATACAAAGACTGGCAGCACAGCACCTTGCCGCTCTTAGGCTCACGAAAAGCATGTCGTACAATTACCACCTTGCCCCAGCGTCCATGAGCATCGGCTGCATATGTTACCAGCCCCATACCGATGGAGTATACAGGATCCCCCAAATCGGAATTACCGCCACCTTCGCCATTCCAGTCCTCACCCAGGTGACGGGGAGTAGCCAGGCGCAAACCTCGGGACTTGTAATACCCCTTGCCATCCGGTTTGCCCACCGGAAAGTCAAAACCATCTGCCAGCGGCACAAAGGCCCATTTGCCATCCGGCGTTTTCTTCGCCATCACAATAGCGTCTGCATGCGCACCAAGGCCCACCACAAGAAGGGAGGTCAGCAATAACAGATAACGAAGCAAACGCAGCATGTGCGCATGCTACCACAAGCAGTTTCCACTGGCAAGCTCCAAAAACGCCATATTGTGTATTCGCAGGCTCTCATCCCATCGAAATGCAATCACTCTCAACACTCTGCCAGAATATTTGAGAAATGTTACAATATATGCTGCTTCGACTGATTACCGCTGACTATAAGACAATAGAATGTCACGATTAGTGCAATATCCCCCCATGACACACAAGGGAAAACGTCCGCCCAGCAACTGGCTATATGGCAGAATTGCCGTCCGCATGCAGAGCTGTTGCTGAAGACGGGGTCTCTGTCCCAGGCTTCGCAGATGCCGAGGAGAAAACTACACCGAAAGAACTTGCCAATGTAAAAATGACAAAATACCAGTGTAAAGCCAGACAATCCGAAATCTGATTTCAGAAATAGCGGCCAAGGGGCGGAGGATAATAACTTCTACGAACTTACTCTACTCCGGGAGGTAAACTCAATCACACAGCATACAGCCTCCTCCACCGCCAGCACGACATAGGCTGCATCAGAGGTAAACAATATAGAGGGAGAAATGATGCTGCCGGGCATCACGGCCTTTCTGTACTCCACACGCAGGCCGACAACTTCAAATTCCGCCGGGAGCAACTCCAACGCCATGCGGATATACTGCGCATTATTCACGTGGTTATTGTAGTCAATATCATTCCGCTGTACCCGGATGGGCTCCAGCGGAGTCAGCGAGGTATCCGGCAGAACAATCTTGCGGGGGCCATAGCTCATATCCAGACGGGGCGGGAATTGAAGCGAGGCCTGTGTATCCCGGGGAATGCGGCTCAGGCGGCCAGTCTCCAGGTTTGCATAAGAGGCAAGAACCCAGGTCTTGTAGCATGCGTTGCCCTGGGCATCATAGATAGCAGTGTTTCGATAACCCATTGCACCCTGAACATCGTAAACAAAGGACACACAGGTAAGTTCCTCCATCAGGGAGGGTACGCGCAACACCTCAAGTTGCCGGAAATTGACAACCGGGGTCACCTGATTCTCCTGCAGCCACTCACAAAAGGTCACATCCTTCATAAAGGAGATGACTGAGCAGTCCTGCATCCACTGCAGGGCTGAAAAGAGCTTCATTTTTCCGTTCCTGTCGGTCTGGCTGGATGATACGATGCTGGAAAAAGTAAGTTTATCCATGTGCAGAATAATCCGGATTCCTCCGCTCCGGTCATTATAGCATTTGGCCCGACTGATGCAAGAAAAGCATGATGTTATTTCCCTCAACCTGATGACCATTCATGTGAGCGTTTCTGTTTTTACAGCGACTTGCCGCCTGTCTCATAGCACATCAGGAAAATCCGTTACTCCTCAGAAACGCATGTAACCCGGGCAGAATCGACTTGCCACAGGCAGGGGTAATATGCTAAAAATAATGCCACATGGAAAAAACACTTTTTCAGAAAATAGCTGATAAGGAAATACCCGCCAGCATTGTGTATGAGGATGAGCTGTGTGTGGCCTTCCGCGACATTGCCCCGGCAGCTCCGGTGCATGTGCTGCTGATTCCCCGCAAGCCTATTCCGAGCATTGCCGATGCTACCGCTGAAGATGCCGCGCTGCTGGCACACCTGATGCTGAAGGTGGGCGATATTGCCCAAGCCGAGGGCATTGCCGAAGGCGGCTTCCGCACCGTGCTGAACACTGGCGAGAATGGAGGTCAGACGGTGCCCCACCTTCATATCCACATCATCGGCGGTCGTTCGTTGCAGTGGCCTCCCGGTTAGTCTGATAATGCAGTTTCTGCATGCCTACGCGCCTCAATACCAGTGTGCGCAGTTTCGAGTGGGTGGATCCTCACACACTCGAGGTTGAATTGCCGGATACCCGGCTCCGGCTTAGTTTTCTGGAGCAGGGCTTGGTGAGGTGTCGTTATGTGACCCAGGCGGTCTTCGAAAATGTACCCAGCTATGGCGTAGCTGCGGAGTATACCCCGCAGCTGCCGGAGCTGGAGGAGGAGGAGTCGCCGGGCTATGTGGCCGTGCGTTCCGCGCGGTTGGAGGTACGCATCCGCCGGCTGGATGGCGGGCTGGAGTTCTATGAGCAAGCAACAGGCCGCCTGCTCTGCGCCGATGCGGAGGGCATGGGGCACCGCCGCTCCCAGCACACGGGCGATGACCTGGTGTGGGTGTTGAAGCATATGCCGCCTAAGGCTCATTTCTTCGGGCTGGGGGATAAGCCCTGCGCGCTGAATCTGCGAGGCCGCCGCCTGGAAATGTGGGGAGCAGACCACTACAAGTTCACCCCGGAGAGCGACCCGCTCTACAAGAGCATTCCCTTCTTTTTGTGTCTGAACCAGGGGGCTCAGTACGGCATTTTCTTTGATAACACCATGCGCT
>JAGBZE010000050.1 GCA_017628435.1 Akkermansia sp. | reverse complement strand
GGTGGAGATGATACCCAGGATGCTTTCAATCTTGGTATCAACGGAGGAAACGGTGGTAATGCCGCCGTTCTTCTTGGCTGCTTCAATGGAAGCATCGCCCTCGGCCCAGAGGCCAAGATAAGTGGTGGAGGTGGAGGTGCCTACCTTGCTGCTGTCACCGGCGCAGGTGCTGGCTTTGGGGGCGGAAATGTCGGTGTAAATGGCGCCTACACGGCTAACAGCGCAGCTGCAAAGGGTAAGTGCCGAAATGGCGAGAGCGGCAGATACAAATGCTTTCTTCATCATTTTAGGGGGGGCTTGTTTGGATTCTATATCGGAGGATTTGTTGCCACGCACGGTGGTGGTGTAGGTGGTGACGATGCCGAGGATGGTCTTAATCTTTTCATCCACGGAAGAAACGGTTGTGATACCACCGTTCTTCTTGGCTGCATTGATGGAGGCATCGCCCTCGGCCCAGAGACCAAGATACGTGGTGGAAGTAGCAGTGCCAACCTTGCTGGCGCCGGCAGCGGCGGTAGCGGTCACAGGAAGAGTTGTGTCAGTATAGACTGCACCAATGGGAGAAACGCAGCTGCTGAGAATAACAGCGGATACGGCAAGAGCGGCAGATACAAATGCTTTTTTCATGTTTATTTGGGATAATGTTCAGGTTGTTTATCAGACCGGGAAAAAACATCAAGGGAGCCCTTTCCGGGAGATTCACGGTATATACCATGTTCCCTGCAATAACACAAGTAGAAAGTTTGTTGTGCTGGCAGGAAAAAAGGGGCGCATGTGTTCCAATGCTTCATGAGGGCTGTTCCAGATTGAATGCATGAAAAACAACCGCCGCAGAGTAATTCTGCGGCGGTTGAACATGTGACGGTGCGGGCTTATCAGAAGTTGCCAAGGTCGTTGGCATCACCGAAGGAGATGCCGATTTCGCGGGCTGCTTCGATGAGCTGGCTCTTACTGTCCACCAGGTGCAGGGTGCGCACGGCTTCCTCGATGGGCATGGATACCATGTCGGTTCGGTGCAGGGCGACAGTTTCACCGAACTTGCCTTCCTCGATGAGATCGATGGCTTTGGCGCCGCAGCGCACGCCGAGCACTCGGTCGAAGGGAATCGGGGAACCGCCGCGCTGGGTGTGGCCGAGCACGCAGTATCGGGTTTCGATACCGGTGATGGTTTCCAGTTTGGTGGAAAGGAAGGCTGCGATGCCGCCAAGACGTACTTCGCCCTTGGTCTCTTCATCCAGCGTGAGGAGCTTGCCACCAATGGTGGCGCCTTCACTTACCACAATGATGATTTCGCGCTGGCCGAGAGCCTTGGTTAGCTCTACCTTGCGAACCACATCCTCCAGGGTAAAGGGAATCTCGGGGATGAGAATTACGTCTGCACCGCCAGAGATACCGCCGTACAGGGCAATCCAGCCGGCGTGACGCCCCATCACTTCCACCACCATCATACGCTGGTGGGAGTAAGCGGTGGTACGCAGTCGGTCGAGCTGTTTGCTCACAACGGAAACGGCGGTCCAGAAGCCGAAGGTGTAGTCCGTGGCGCCCAGGTCGTTGTCGATGGTCTTGGGCACGCCCACGATGGGCAGGCCAATCTGGCGCAGCTCCTGACCAATGGTCTGGGAACCATCGCCACCTACAACAATGAGGGCTGAGAGGCCAAGGCGATCTACGGTAGCCTTGCTGCGTTCCAGAACTTCCTCGGCAATCTGCATGCGACCGCCCACACCGCTTTTCACGGTGAAGTTGCCCTTGTTCACCGTACCGAGAATGGTGCCGCCGGTGGAGCGGATATTGAGGCAGTTTTCGGGCGTGAGGATGCGCCAACGCTCGTTATCGGGCGTGGAGAGCAGACCCTCGAAGCCATCATAGAAGCCGTAAACCGTCCAGCCACGGGCGGAAGCAGCCGCCACGGCACCTTCAATCACGGCGTTAAGGCCGGGGCAGTCGCCACCGGCGTTGAGAATACCTACGTTCATGATGTTTAATTGGGAAGTATAATGAATTTGGATCTATCCTGATAGTCGTTAGTGGGAAGCCATGCATCCCAGGCGTTCCAGCCATCGCGCAGGAAACGGGAAGCTTCCTGGTAACGTGTGGTGGAGGAGGGCATGCCGAGCATGACAATGAGCAGGCGCTGGGGGAAGGTGGCTTCCTTGCCGGTGGCAGGGTTTACTCGCTTTACCGAGGCGCGGCGGGCGGTTACCATGAGGCAGCTGCCTGCGCTGCGTGACTGACCGACCTTGAGCCCGTCCACATGGCCGGAACCGCTCAGCAACTTGTTGTTGTTGCGGATGGTCTGGCGGCGGTTGCCGCTGGGGGAGTGGATGGTGACAATGCAACCAGTCTGTGCCGTGATGGCCAGCAGGTTGGGGTCATTGATGGCATACATGCCCAGCAGCGCCATATCGCGGGCCGAGGACTGGGTGATGACGGCTCCGTTCGTGCCCTTGAACACGGTGGATGTCATGCCCAGGCGGCGGGCGAGGTTGTTCATCTGGGCGATGAAGGCATTTTCCGGATTGCTGTTGCTCAGCACGCTGCCGCACGCATATGCCAGGGTGGTGGCGCAGGCGCTGTCATCCCACATGAGTGAGGAATAGAGCGCATCACGCACGGAGATGCTGTCGCCAGCACGCAGGCGGAGCAGGTTAGTACGCTGCCACATGACGGCCTGTGCCGGAACTGTAATCAGGCGGTTCATGTCTACACCGTGAGCATTCACCCAGTCCATCACCACCACGGCAGTGGCCAGGTTGGTCAGCATGCCGATGGGGCGTTTGAGGTTGGAGTTGGATGAGTAGAGCACACGTCCGGAATTGACCTCCAGCGTTACATAACTGGGGGTTGTCTGTTCCGGGGTGATGATTCGCTGGTAGGTGCAGGAGGTGAATAGCCCGCATACAGCGATCCCTAACGTACAGAGATATGTGAGGGCTTTATTCATTTCTTGGATTTGCAGTACTTGCGGGCCGACTTTCCTGCCGGCTTTGCAGCCTGTGCACGGTCACTGTGCATTTCTTCCGGGGCTCGGTCACCGAAAATGATACCAAGGTCGCGAGCCGTGCTGATAATCTGGCTGTCCGGATTTACAAAGCGGTGGTGAGCCACAGCTTCTTCAATCGGCACGTTGTCGATGTTGAGCCCATTGAGTACCACAGTCTTGCCAAAGTCTTTCTTCTCGATGAGCTTTACAGCTTCTACGCCGAAGCGGACGCCGAGAATGCGGTCGAAGGCGCAGGGTGAACCACCGCGCTGCGTATGACCCAACACGCAGTAGCGGGTTTCGATGCCGGTGCGTTCCTGCAGGATATGGGTGAGCTTGTTGCCGATACCTCCCAGACGTTCATCGCCGTTTTCCTTATTGTGTACGGTAACCAGCTGACCGTTCAGGCGTGAGCCTTCTGCCACTACCACGATGATTTCGCGCTGACCGGTTGCCTTGCGAGCCTTGATGCATTCGATGACCTTGTCGAGATCATAATCAATCTCAGGGATGAGTACTACGTCTGCAGCTGCGGCAATGCCGCCGTACAGAGCAATCCAGCCGGACATGTCGCCCATTACCTCAATCACCATCATGCGTTGGTGAGCGTTGGCGGTGGTGCGGATGCGGTCAATGGATTCCGTAACCACGGTGACGGCGCTGTGGAAGCCGAAGGTGTAGTCGGAGTCCGAGCAGAGGTCGTTATTGATGGTCTTGGGAATGGAAATCACGGGCAGACCTTCCTCGGAAAGGAGCTTGGCTGTGCGGGCCGAACCACTGCCGCCGATAACGGCAAGCGCTTCAAGACCAAGGGCGTTGATGGTCTTCTTGGCCTTGGCCATTACTTCCCGATCCACCTGGCGGCGCCCCACCTTGTTGGTGACTACCTTGAAGTTGCCTGTGCTGGTTGTGCCGAGAATAGTACCGCCGTGGGCACGGATTTTGTGGGTTTTACTGGGGGTCAGGGTTTCATAACGGCGGCCTCCTGCGATGGGCAGGAGGCCTTCAAAACCGTCATGGAAACCGATAACTCGCCAACCTCGGCGATAGGCTGCTGATACATAGCCTTCAATCACCGCGTTGATACCGGGGCAGTCGCCACCGGAGTTGAGAATACCGATAATCATGTTTCGTTATGTGTAGTTTAGGCTTGGGAAAGCGGTGCAGGGATGGCCCCGAAATAGTGGGCGCAGCACCACAGGGCGCGCGGGTGGTGGAAGAAGGACTTCCACATGGAACCCTTAAGGCCGTTGGTAGTGGTGCCGTCCTGGTTGCAGTAGCCGAACCACTCGCCGTGTTCCTTGTCCTGCAGGTGCTCGAAAGACCAGTCGTGGATGCGCTGGTGCCATTCGGCGTACTTCTCGTCACCTGTCATCACATAGGCAAGGCAGGTGCCGATGAGGGCCTCATCGTGCGGCCACCAGAACTTCATATTGTGCCAGTATTCCTGAACCGGCTTGTTGTACACGTCGGTGTAATAGAGCAGACCTCCGTGCTTCTTGTCCCAGCCGCGCTCCAGAGCCCAGTCGATCATCTTGCAGCCGATTTCGATGAGCTTCTTGTCGCCGCCGCGGTAGCGGGCCTCCTCGAGTACGAACCAGCCGCCTTCGATATCGTGGCCGGGGTTGAGTACGCGTTCATCGAAGTGGTCGATGACGGAGCCATCGGGGGCTACGTTCTCGAGCACGGCCTTGATGTCCTCGTGCAGGAAGAGGCGCTGCAGATCATCGATGCAGCGGTCAATCCAACCGGTGTAGTATCCGTCGGCATCGCCGAGGTAGCGGCGAAGTTCCTGTGCGGTGACAATCATGATCATGCGGCAGCCCAGGTTTTCACCGGGGCGGTTGCCGGTGCTCTTGGGTGCCATCTTGCCGGGGGTGAAATTAATGTCGGCGTAGATGTCGAACCAGTGGCGGGCACGCTCTGCGCTCCTGGCATCGCCAGTGGCGCCGTAGTGAGCAGCCCAGGCAATGGCCGCGAAACATTCGCTGTAGGCGTAGCGGCGCTTGCGGATGGGGGTGCCATCAGCCGTCATGTGGAAGTACATGCGGCCGTCTGCCGGGTCTACGCATTTTTCCTCAAGGAACTTGAGGGCGCTTTCGGCATACTGCATCCATTCCGGGCGCTTTTCGATGCTGTTGTAGCAGGTGAGGAGCATCCAGGCCATGCGACCCTGTGCCCATACGTTCTTGTCGGTGTCCACCAGTGTGCCATCGGCTGCACAGCAATGGTAGAGACCCCCGTTCACTGTGTCCAGTGAACGGGGAAACCAGAACGGCTCTACCTCATTGAGCAGCTTGTCTTTGTAGAATTCGCCAAGTGCTTTGGTGTCCATGATGAGGCAGATGTTGATGCTTTACTTGTAGATAGCCCAATCGTAGAAGCCGATGGCCTTGAGCTCACTCTTGAGAGCCTCGAGGGTGGCTTTATCCTGCTTGCCCATGGGCAGGCGAGCCGGGCCGAAGTCAACGCCGGTCCATTCGCTCATGAGGTACTTGCAGCAGCCCATGTAACCCTTACCGGCGATGATGTTGATCATGGTGACGGAGAGCTGCTGGAGACGGCGGGCCTCAGCCAGGTCGCCGGCGTCCACAGCCTTCATGATGTCATCATACAGCTTGGGAGCATAGTTGAAGGAGGAACCTACACCGCCCTTGGCGCCAGTGGCGTAGGCACCGAGGAACCATTCGTCAACACCCCAGGGAATGTCGTATTTGCCGCCGTCGTAGTTCAGGGCGTCCATGTACAGAGCAAGGTCGGGGTTGGTGAACTTCACACCCACGAAGTTGGGGATCTTCTTGGCGCATGCCTCAATCATCTTGCAGGGGTTGAAGCCCACGTGGGTAAGTACGGGAATGTCGTAGAAGTAGAAGGGCAGCTCGGGGGCGCCGGAGGCGGCCACGGCAAGGCTGTCCACGAGCAGGTCGATGCTGCCCGGCTTGAAGTAGCAGGGGGAGTTGCTGGCGGTACCTACAGCGCCGCACTGAGCAGCGTAGGCGGCGAGCTCGCGACCATCGTATACGCAGTTGCCACCGGTGTGTACGATTACGTCGATGCCGTACTTCTTGCCGGCTTCGCCCCAGGCCGCCATGTTTTCCTTGCGTTCGGTAAGCTGCATGTGAGCGGATTCACCGGTGGAACCGGTGATGAAAACGGACTTGATACCCTGGCTGGCCAGGAACTTGGCCTGAGCGTCCACTGCATTGGGGTTGCAGGAGCCGTCAGCGTTCATCGGGGTGTGCGTAGCAGCGCAGAGACCGTGGATTTTGAATGTGGTTTCCATATTTGTAGTATGTGTTTTTGTGTGAGAAATGAAAGGGAAATAAAAAATTGCCCTGTGGTAGTTTTAACGCAAAGGGCAATGCATTTCAAGAATAATTTTGCAGAGATTGGAATTAAATTCATTTTTCGGCTTTCAATCGGCGGAATCTCAGCCGCAGCTCATCTTGCGGTCTGTTTCTGGCACGGTTTTTCTGTCGGATTAGCTCCTGAGCCTGGGGTGGCAGTTTATCAATGATGTGGAAATCGACTGTTGCGTGGTCATCGTCTTCAAAGGTGAGGCTGACAAGCCACTTTTCCTTATTGCGGGAGACCTCGATTGAGTAAGGCTCGGTTTCATCCTGCAGCCAGGTGTATTGGTAGGCTCCCTTGTAATTGCTGCCATGCCAGCGCGCTGAGCAGTCGGTCACCTCGACCATGCCAAGCTTGTTGACTTCCTGCCATTCACCCTGAGCAAGAAGCCTCGGGTTCTTGAACCAGCCTGGCAGCATCAGTGCGGCGCAGGTAAGCAGAGTGAGAAGAATCAGGAGCAGAAGAAGGCGTGTGCGGGTCATGGCTGCTTACATGCTAGCATATTCTGCCTGTTTTGCAATCATTCTGTGATGGCTTGTGTCTTTTTCTTCATGAAGGAAATGGTGTTGCTGAGGCATGGGGAATCTCAATGGAATGCAGAAGAACGCTTTACCGGCTGGGTGGATGTGCCTTTGTCAGTGCGCGGTCGCCGGGAGGCTGCGCTGGCCGGGCAGCGATTGAAAGAAAGCGGGTTCTGCTGCAGGGCTGCCTGTTCCTCTGTGCTGATGCGAGCCATACATACGCTTAATATTGTGCTGGCCTCGTTGGATTGCGCCTGGGTTCCGTTGCATAAGGATTGGCGGCTCAATGAGAAACACTATGGTGTGCTTCAGGGGCGTAATAAGCGGGAGGTGGATCAGGAAATGGGTGAGGAACTGGTGTGGCGCTGGCGGCGTGCGTATGATTGCCCGCCGCCGCCTATGCCTCCGGCGGATGCGGAACGCCAGGCCGCGGAGCCCCGGTATGCCGGATTGCCTGTTGGCGCTTTGCCGCTTACCGAATCGCTGGAGGACACACGTCGCCGCGTGCGAGCCTGCTGGGAGGAGGAACTGCGTCCTCGTTTGTATGCCTCCGGTTCTCTGCTGGTTGTAGCTCATGGAAATAGTCTGCGGGCATTGGTGATGCATTTACGCGGAATGTCACCCGCAGAGGTGGAGCAACTGGAGATCGCAACCTGCCAGCCGCTGCGACTCGTATTTGACGATGATATGCAGCTGTTGCTGTAGGAGGGGAACACCATTGCGGATGGAATGCTGTACCGACCTGTCGGGCTTGATTGACGCAGGCTTGGCATCGTGCCATGCTTCGCAGCATGGCAATACGAATGAAAGAGTGGGGTCTGCTGGCTTACCCCCGCCAGACGGTGCATCTTCCGCTCAATTCACTGAATGACTGGGGGAGAACGGGGCGGGTTCTGGGGCAGGGGGTGCAGGAAATCGGGCATGGCCTGGTGGGGCTGGCTCCGGTCATTGCCCAGGTTGCGCAGGCCGGTCAGCGGGCAGAGACCGCCGCCATGTTGCGTGAGATTGGCGAGGAAACGGCAGAGGAGTTGCTCGCGCTTCCGGTGCGGGATTGGGATTACAGCTGGCAGCAGTCATACCAGCCCCGTGTGCAGCATATGCTCAACCAGCTCAGCGGCGAGGAGCGTGAGCAAGCGCAGCGTATGAGCGATGCCTATAGCCGCCGTTATTCGTTGGAGGGGCGACGCCGCATGGAGCTGCAGCGTATTCGTCAGGCCCGGGGGCGCTGGCAGGAACAGGTGGATAACGCCGTGCAGAATGGGGATGAAGCGGCTGCCTGTCATTGGATGGAACAGGGACGGAATGTTTTTGTGCCGGAATCTGAGATGCCCCGAGAACTGGGGGCTGTCCGCAGGCGCAGTCTGTATGCCGGCTGGCAGCAGAGGCTGCAGCAGGAGCCCTATGCCGCTTTGATTGCCTGGCAGGCGGATGATGCCCGTAAACCTGAGGATGCAGATACCTTGAAGCGTCTGGAGGGGGATATGGAGCATACCCGCCAGACGCTGTATAAGAATCTGGCATTGCAGCTGGCTGCAGATGTGGAGCAGGGGCGAGAGCCGGGTGCGGTCCTGCTGGAGCGCGCCGTGGCTGCCGGAGTGTTGCCGGGGGAACAGATGCCTGCGCAAGGGCAGACTGAGACTACGATGAGCGTGGCTGATACCTGTAACTGGCTGCGCCGTATTGATGAGCGGGAACCTGGGCAGGATGAACGCCTGATGGTGGATATAGCCCTGGCTCCGATACCGCAGGAGCAGCGGCGGTTGTTGCTGCAGAGGCTGCAGAGCACGGGGACGTTGCCGCCGCAGCAGCGTGTGGCTGTGAGCCGTACCCTGTGGAATTGGTATCAGGAGGGGCGTTTCGGGTGTCCGGGAGATGAGGAATCCCTGTTGTCTCTGGGGCGCTTGCAGGAGGAGGCTCTCATTCGCATGACAACTGAGACGCAGAAGACAACGAATGAATGGCTTGAGAGTGTCGGCAAGGATGCTGATGCCTGGCTTTGCTTTGAAGGATAAGAACTTACAGCTTATGGAAAACGAAACTAATATCATTGAAAGGGAACCATTGCCCTTGGAGTCATTGCATCCTTTGCCAGAGCAGAACACCAGGCGTGAGTCGGAAAAGGGGCGCTACTGGAATACTCTGCTGACTGGCAACCTGGAGCAGGTGCCACTGGTGCTTCGACAGAAGGCCGGTGCGGATAATGAGAAGGAGCCTGCTGATGTGCGGGATTACCGCCTGGCTTCCAATATCAATCGCTCCTGGGTGGTGGACCACAGCAACCTCAGCCGCGAACAGGTACGCGCCAACTGGTCTGAGCTGCGGCGCGACATGGCTGAGGAAATGGGGGTGAAGGACGATGAACAGGAGCTTTATGCTGCCTTGTCGCTGCAGCAGCAGGAATCGCCCACCCGAGAGAAAGTACGCCGGGTGTATGCAGATGCCTATTCTGCCGCGCTGAAGGGCGAGACTCCCAGTCTGCCGGAGTCTGCAGAGGAACGCCGGGTTTATGCGGAGGCTCGGGCTGCTGCAGCTCAGGTACGCGAGGATTATATGCCTTTGGCTGAGGCTTTGTCGCAGGGATGGTCATATCTTAAGGCCAGCGAAAGTGGGCTGTTTCCGCTGCCGGATATGGTGGCAGGGGCTCCTGGGCTGGTGCAGGCTGTGGATGCTCTGGCTGAGATGGCCCCGGAGGAGCGGGCCAAGGTGTATGAGATTGCCCGCTCGCTTGAATCCACCCGTCAGTTGGAAGAAGGTTCTACCAGCCTGGGGGGAGCCATGTTGCGCAGCGTTCGCCGGGGAACGGCAGACCTCCGCCATGCCCTGCTTCAGGGGGTGGGACATGCTGCTACGGCGTTGACTCATGCTGCTGGTGAGACCCTGGAAAGCGATACTCTGCTTCGCGGAGCGAAGGAAATGGACAAGCGTCTGCAGTCTCTGGATGAGTTGCGCCGAGTGGCGCAGGGAGAGATATTCCCGATTAAGCTGGAGGATGATAGTGCGTTCTGGGAGGAGCTTGCGGTGGATGCCGCCGGAGCTGTTCCCGGAGCAGCTCTGGCATTCATGGGCGGGGCCGGCTTTGGTGCACTTACCCTGGCCGGCGCAGGTGCAGCTGTGGCGGAGGCTCGGCGCCGCAGTCCGGAAGGCCGCCAGGAATTGCAGACCGCCGCCGGTATTGTGGGCGGCGCCTTGCAGGCCTGTATTTACATGGGAATGAGCCGCATCGGGGCGCAGATGCTCAACCGCAGCATCAGGCAGTTCCTCAAGGTCGGAAATGCAGGGCTGCGTGGATATTCGCTGGCCTCACTAAAGACTCTGGGCGTGCTCACCGCAGAGAATGCCAAGCTCTTGTTGGCCGGCAAGGCGGCCCATGCTGCAGAGTTGGGAATGCAGGAGCTTGCTGCGCGGGTAGATCGTGTTGCCTCTCATATCGACTGGGAGAGCTTTGGTAACAGTATCCTCGATATTGAGACAAACATGCGCGAGGCTGCCATGAATCTGCCTTTCATCCTTATTGCAGCCGGACGTGCGGCCTTGCATCATTTCCGCTCACCGGATGTTGTGCTGGATAACCGCAAGCTGCTTGAGGAGTGGGGGGTGGATGAAGCAACCCACCAGCGTATTCTGGATGCACCGGATATCCATACCCGCACGGTTATGCTGCGTGAGGCTCTGACGAACGGTAAGCGGTGGGGCGGTCCGGGATTTCTGGAGGAGTGTACGCGCGCCCTTCGGCTTCTGAATACGCCGGAGCATGCCCCGTTTAATGATGAAAAGGCTGTGCGCAGTTTCCTGCGTCTGCCTTCGGATTTGTGCGCAAGCCGGAGGCCGGATATCGTGGAACGAGATTTATCCACCCCCGAGAATGTCAGGCAGATTGCTGAGCTCATGGGTGAGAAGAGTACGGCGCTTCTTAACCGGAAGCAGAGCGTGGAGTATATCCGCCTCTGGGATAGTTGGATGCAGCTCGGGCATGGAGGCGCGCCCATGCCGCCGGATGCTCAGAAGGAACGAATCATCAGTTATCTGAATATGCATGCCAATCCGATTGGAATCCTCCCGCCGGAGTTTCGTCTGGATGGGTATTATAATCCGCATCAGGCGGCGGGCACCAGGATTTTGTTTCGCGGGGTAATGTCAGAAATGGAGAAGTTATCAAACCAGTTCCTTGCAAATAACGAAACGCTGGGCAGTCTCACTTATTCCTATAAGTCTCCGGAACAGG
>JAGBZE010000049.1 GCA_017628435.1 Akkermansia sp. | reverse complement strand
GGAGAAGAAGAAAAAAATCCTAGAAAAGGTATATGATTTTTTTGCGGAGGCTGTTTTCAAGCTCTTTTGTGAGTAAAATCGCCCCTTGAATCCAAGGGTGGACGGTCTGGGGCCTGGGTGGGATAGCCTTCCGTTTTCGAGGCAGAAAAGAGAATCCTTTATGTTCCCTCATCCAGTAAGGTTTGTGTGTGCCTGCAGCGATTGTTGCCGTAAAAGGTGGCGATGACCTCCCCGAATATGTCGTTGGGGGAGATTGCATCGAAAAGTGTCATGCAGGAGCACACCTTCAGTGCATCAATGTTACCCAATATGTCCTCAGGCGCTGTGTCTCGGTGTTGCAACAGGGCATTTGTAATCTCACGCAGGCGGGTGCCCAGCAAGGGATGCTTCAGGTACTGAGCCGCTTCCTCGCGGCTGGCGATGCCGTAAAAGTACGCATTATTGCTGTAGCCCAACCCCCCTCAGCTGTGGGAAGATATACCAAATCCAGTGGCTGCGCTTGCGGCCATTACGAATCTCGCGCAAAGCTTGTTCATAGCCCCCTCCCGGGAAGTTTTGCGCCTCAACAAAGCGCTCCAGCTCAGTTTCGTTCATGTTCTGCATTATAGCAATACTTCACCACCGCTACAAGCGCAGAGATGGGAGAGATGCACAGAAATCACATGCGTGTTCCAAGGATTGGGGATATGAGTGAATAATGAAGTAGACGCACGCCTGGTCATTTTTTCAGCACGTTCTCCAATATGGGGATGAGCCGGGTGCGGTTGAGCTCGCGGGCGAGGTCAAGGGGAGTGCGTCCGGCGTCATCCTTGGCGGTGGCATCGGCCCCGCAGCGCAGCAGGTCCCAGATGTCATTCTGACTATTGACCAGCACGGCATGGTGCAAGGGGGTGGCTCCTTTGTATGCAGCCCCTTGCGGCGGCGTGCAGCGCATGTCGATACGCGAACCCCATGTCAGAACTGTACGGAGAGCGTCAAGCTGCTGAGTCGGGAGGTCTTTCCCGATGAGAGCGTAATTCAGAGCGGTCATTCCGTTGACATCGCGCAGATTGGGGTCGGCCCCGGCCTTGAGCAGCAGGCGGCAGGCTACGCTATCGTTGTGCAGAGCTGCCTGCATGAGCGGAGTCATTCCCTGGGCATTGCAACGGGCGTTCACATCGGCGCCGGAAGCGATGAGCGCGTGCACCTCGGGGCTGAGCCTGTGGCCGGGCATACCTAATCTGCCATCAGTCCCCTGTCTCTTGGCGCATGCGTCAAAGAGCTGCTGTTCCGGGCTACCGGGGGCAGGCAGTCGGCCCAGCTCCGCCTCCGTAGGGATAGCGGGATTCCGCAGGGAATCCACCAGATGGTACAGCTGTTTCCATTCGGGCTTCAGTTCTTCGGGATTCATTTTCAGCAGCCATGCGGCACCAAAGCAAGTGAAGTCTTGCCCATCGATATAATAGGTGCTGCCGCTGGGATGCAGCGGGCGGGCGAGCGATTCATTCACCTGAGCGATGTACAGGCGGCGGCCATTGCGGTGTCGGACCGGTTCCTCATCCTTTCCCTGAATGGAGAGCAAAACCACCGAGCCCGGGGCAATATTTGTGCCGATGCTGCCCAGGGCCTTACCCACTACCAGGGTGGAGCCAACCTCGCCATCGTCATAGCTATAGGGGGTAGTATGGAACTCTGTCTCCTGCACCAGAACCACGGGGCTATCCCCATTGAAGAGGTGCGGCACATATTGCCTGCCGGTGTTCTGGGCGTGGGCTTCACCTGCGCCCGTGGGAAGCAGGAACGCGGATGCAAGCACAGTGTAAATAAAAGGTCTCATGGTCATTGTGTTGGCAGTATTGAGGTTTCAGTGGTTTTCTTCCGAGGTGGCGGGGTAGGGTGCCCAGGTATCGCTCACTAACTGCAGCGAGCGGAAATCATATACCTTGGTGCGTGTGCCTTCATATGCGCCGGTCTGGGAATTAAACTGTTCGATGTGGAAGATGATATCGAAGGAGTGATTTTCCACAAAGATAAAGGGTTTCACCATGGGGAGCTGGTAGGCCATCGGGCGGCTTATGCTCTTCCACGCTCCGCTGATTTCAAGCGTTTTGGTGGCAATGCGGCAGCTGCTGCCATCCTCTGCTATGCGCTTGAGCGTGCCATTGAGCGCATAAGCTCCCTGGCTGTTGGCTCTGCCTCTGGCGGAATACAACACTCGTCTCTCTGCGTCCCAGGTGGGCGGCGTGCGGTGCCGTTTGTGCTTGGGGAAACAGGTGTCGAAAAGCGCCTTTTCTTCCTCTATCAGATCGCTCTTAAGTGCACTGAAATCGCGTCTTTTCCAATGCTTTCTCTCGATTCTCTCTATCTGGCGGGTTTGCGGATTAAGATGCACCCAGTCCACATACAGCGTTTCATCCTGATAATCGACGATGCTCACCAGATTGCTGGCAAACACGAAAGGTACAATGGCGCAATATTTCTGCTCCTTGAAATTAACCCGTCTGGCGGGGGATGACTCAAAGCGTTCGCAAAACAGCTTGCGCATGCTGCTGCCGTCCTCTGCCAGAATCATCAGGCGCTCGCTCAGGATTCGCTTGCCCGCCTTGTTCTTTCCCCAGGAGGAGGCGTATTGCACCAGGTGCTCCGCGTCCCAGCCCTCTGCTACCGGTTTGGCAGCGGAGCCGAAGTAGTGTTCGAACAGCGCTGCATCCTCAGGCGCAACATCGGCGCAGAGCTGCGTCTCGGTGCAGGCTTGTTCCCGGGGAGCTTCTCCATAAACCAGCGGCGTGGCCAATGCCAGCAGGACTGCCAGTGCGGAGCATGCAAAAGGTTTCAGGTTCATTGTGTTGGGAGGGGTGATTTACTGTGGTGACATGTTACCAGAATCCAGGTAGGATTGCAATATGTTAGAGCGCAAAATGGGGGGCCTGACACGCGTGTCGCAAAGATTTCACAATTGACTGCATTATCAACACCGTTTTGGAGCCTGCCCCCTCCTTATGCGCTAAACCACAAAATTTGTATAGAGATGGCGATTTGTGGGGATGGCG
>JAGBZE010000048.1 GCA_017628435.1 Akkermansia sp. | reverse complement strand
GCTCGCTGACGCTAGCTTACCCCCGGCTATTGTTCCGTCGTCCCTTCGGGACTTATATTCTCCTTATAAACTCACAAGCATTTGAGTTTCTTCCCCACCTATTCAATCGCGCGGGTGGCAGGGGGAGCACGCTCAATGCCTTCCTCCGCACCCACCGGCAGCTCGTCAGCTGATCAGCTCCGCAGGAGAATCAGCGCAGGGAGAATATCGGCAACATATTGAATGGCCTGTGGGTCCTCCTCATCCGATTTCAGGTTGATAGTAACAGCACCGGTGGTGCAGTGTTCGATGGACGTAAGCTCGCGGGAGCAGGTGCACACCTCCTTCGACGTGATACAGCACACGCGCCTGCTGGTGATGGCATAGTTCGATGTACCGGAGCCGTATGCACACCAAAGCAGAAGTACGGCAATCCCCAGGTAAATGGCAACCAATATCAGCAGGAGGGGTTGCTGCACAGCACACACACCGGCACAGATGCAGCCGGAAAAGGGCACCAGCGCCCGGTAGCAGAACAGTCGGCGGTCACAAGGCGTCACCGCCTGCCGTGCGGGCAGACTGCGCCCCACCCACAGCACCTGCTCATCCGGCTCCAGGCTTTCCTGCAAGCGCTTGCGGCAGGCAGGTTCCAGAATCCCCCAATCCACTGGGGGACACTCCACCGGCGGCAGTGGCTGAAGTTGCCCGACCAGCTCCATGATAAGCGCTTCCACGCGGCGCACCTCCGGAATAAAGGCAAAGCTCTCGTTTACCTTTAATTCATCCTTTTTCTCACCAGGACTGAAATAGAGGAAACCCGAACCATCCGGACGCACCTCCACATGCGAAATCAACTCCGCAGAAAGCGGGCGGGATATGAGCATATTCCCCGGGCGCAGAATCATCACGCGGCGCGTGGTCACCAGATACCACGCCGCCTTCAGATACCGGGCATCACTTGTTGACAGATTCGCAATCAACCACCCGGCAAGCACAAAGAGCAGCAAAATGGCATAGACTGATATCAGGAAAAAAAGCGGTTTCGTCCCCACCAGAACCTGCCACGCAGAAACAGCCAGACTAAGCAGAACAAAAAGATTCCAGAACAGGCTGAAGGCAAATAGCACCCAATCCCCCCCGCAGCAACACCTCGACAAAACTCGTCTTCGGGCGAGTCACATAGCGCACTTCCTCGCCGGGCAGCAGGGCATTTTCCACTTCCTGCCGCACATGGACGGGTAAATCTCCCAATTTCATCATATCATCACGGGCAATTCAGCTTCTTCTCGGCCTCATCAATCAGGCGGGCCACGCGCAGAGCATCGGGCACGTTGAGAAGACCTTTATCAGGAGAAATCCGGTGGCCGTAGGTATATTCCATAACCAGGTCCCCCCTGCCCCCGGGGCGCTGCACTCGGGCAGTGATGATGCCCGGCTCCAGCGGCCAGGCATGCCGCTGCCCCCCGCGCCACCAGTTGGCTCGGTATACCAGCAGGCGACGATCGGTCAGCACATACAGCGTGCGGCGCAGACGGCGCTGCTGCATAAGCGGAATCAGCAGGAGCAGTGGGCACAGCGGGGCCAGCAGAAAAAGCGGCAGCGTAGCGCTGTTCACCACCGGCAGTTGCGGGCGACCATGCCACAGCAGCGTCTCCCCCGGCAGCAGTTCTGCCTGCAGGCGGGTCTGTTCATCGGGCGTCATCATTGTTTTTGCAAAGTTCCTGAATCAACGTGGCCACATGCTCCACATCCGGCACTGCCTGCACCCCGAAAGGCACGGAGCGGCCGGTGTGGCGGGTGCCACGCACCTGCATATTGTAGCCGAAAATCAAATCACCACTGCCGTCCTCCTGCACGGTGTAGCGCTGCAGCAAGCCGGGGCGCAACATCCAGCCATCCATCTTCAGGCGGCCAAGGAAGCCGGGGTACAGAATCATCACACGCTCCGTCGTAACCAGCAGCAGTGTGCGACGCAGCCTGCTGCGGTGGCGCCAGGGAGCAGACAACAACAGCCACGCCCCCCACCAGGCGGGCAGCGAGCACAAACCAAAGCCCCAGCCGACCTCCTGCGCCAGCCACACCCAACCCGTGCAGATAGCCAGCGCCAGCACGCCACCCATCATCGACATCACCGTGTCCACGGTAAACAACTCCGGCACAGGGCGACCCTGCCAGCGGATTTTCTCGCCGCTGCGGAGCACCTGTTGCAGATATTGCTGTTCCGGCAGAGTCATCATACTTTTTCCCTCTCGGCAATAGCTTTCTCCAGAATCTCCTCCACCAGACGCACATTGCGGATATCCATAAAGCCCACCTCAATCCATAGCCGCGGGTCATCTTCATGCGAATACCGATTCGGGCGCAGGGAAAACACGAGATTACCGCAGCCATCGGCAGACGAACAATTGCTGATAACCATCTCAGGTTCTAGCGGCCACGCATCCACCTCACTACCGCATACAACAGCCCGGCGATTGGTAATGACATAGGCCGTATTCCGGAGTCCGGCAGCATGCACCAGCGGAACGATGATACACGCCACGATGGGCACCATGAAGAAAACAATAGCCATCAACCAGCAGAGAATCAATCCCATCATTGAGTCCGGATGCAAGCTACCATTCAGAATCAGATACATCATCCCAGCCCCGACGAATCCGAATAGCGAGAAAAAGAGCACCCCGAACACGCGGTTCCCCCGGTCTGGCTCAAAGTGCCGGACAACAGGCTGCCCTACCCAGCGTACCTGCTCGCCGGGCTGCAGGGCGGCCTGCACCCTGGCACACAGCCTCGGGCTCAAACCGAAATCTCTGAGATCAGCCGACATTATTGCTCCTCGGTCAGCTCATAGAGGAACTGCTCCAGGCGGCGCACTTCGGGCACATTCATGAATCCCTGTGCCACAGTGTGCGTGCCGTTCTTGCTATGTCTGGTCTCATACCCCAGAATCAGGTCGCCGCTGCCGTCCTTGCGTACGGTACAGGATTTCACCATGCCGGGTTCCAGCGGCCAGACGTGGGACTTCATGGCACCAAAGAAGCCGGGATACAGCTCCATGGCGCGGCGATTCGTGATAACAAGCACCGTGCGCTTCTGTTTACGCAGCCCCCACCAGGGAGACGAAGCCAAGCCCAGCCCTACACACCAGAAAGGAATGGAGAAACAGGCGAAAAGCGCGCTGGCCTGCGAAGCTCCCCAGGTCCAGAACGCCACAAATGCCAGCCACGGTAGAGAAAAGATAAACGAGCCCAGCGAGCCTGCGCTGAACAGTCGGGGGATGGGCTTGCCCACCCAGAGCACTTCTTCATTCTGCATCAGGTTGACTTCCACCATCTGGCGGTCGGCGAGGGATAAATCGGTATCGGAGAGTTTCATAGCGTTTATTTGGTATAGGATTCTTCCAGCTGCATAATGAGGGATTCCACCACGGCGGCATCCTCTGCTGGGAGATTGAGGAAGCCCTCGGGGTCCGGCACACCGTTGGTACGAACAATCGTACTCTTGCCCAGCACCAGGCTCACGAGCCCAGCGGCGGGCACTTTGCGGTCAATCAGCATCACCTTATCCACGGGGAAGGCCATCTGGTGATGCTTCCAGAACATGTAGCGGAACACAATGGAACGGCGGGTTGTGAGGGCATACACATGGTGCTTCTGCCAGCTCAGACCAATCCAGGGAGAGGCTATCAGCAAGGAACCTACCACGATGAAGGGAATCGCAAAAAGCAACATCTCGATATCAGCGCCCATCACGAAGAAGAAAATCGTGCAGTCAAAGCTCAGGAAGACGATACCCGTCAGCATCATGATGATGCTCGCGGGGGTCCACAGGCGCGGTACAGGCTTACCTGTCCACAGCAATTCCTCGCCACGAAGAAGTGAGTTCTCAATCATCTGGCGTTCATCCACAGTCGGTTCAACAGATTGGGTATTCATAACGGTTATGGGATTTGGGAAGATTCAAGCTGCCGGATAAGGGGGAGCACCTGCTCTGCATCTGCCGCCGAGATTCGCAGAAAGCCCTCGGGGGCCAGTTTGCCCCGACCGCCACGCACGGTTGCGATATACGGATTAACGCCCAGCACCAGGTTCACCAGACCAGAGGGAAGCTCCTCCCGGGATTTTATCATCCCCGGCACCGGCACATAGGACAGGGAAATGTAACCCAGAGCGGTATACCTCAGCACCCGGACGCGCTGGTTGGTAACGGCATAGACGGTGCGCTGCTGCATGCGTTTGTTAATCAGAGGAGCAAACAGCATCCCGATAAAGGGAATCAGGGCGAAAGCCATTGCCGGGCATCCCGCACGGCAGATGACATAGAGCAAGGCACTCACCCAGAACGCGCCGAAAAGCACGAAGAAACCGGCAGGCGAAGCCCAGGGCTCCGGCACAGGTTGCCCCACCCAGAGCAGCTGTTCATCATCGAAGAGGCTTTCTTTCAATTTCTGCCGGCAGGCGGGGGAAAGATTGGTATCGCAAAGGTCCATAGGGGTAGGTGGTCTAAATCAACAATCAAAAATCCAACATTCAACATCAAAAAAGCCACCCCCGCAGGGGAAATCCACGGGGGTGGCGCCGGTTGAAAAGCGATTAGTGAATGCGCTTCAGAAGCCAGGGCAGCAGCTCGCTGATAGCAACGCGCTCCTGCTCCATGGAATCGCGGTGGCGGATGGTCACCGTGTCCTTGAGGGCGGGATCACCTTCCTCGCCCAGGGTCTCAAAGTCGACCGTGATGCAGAAGGGAGTGCCCACTTCGTCCTGGCGGCGGTAGCGGCGGCCCACAGCACCGGCCTCATCGTAGAACACGTTCATGAACGGACGCAGCTCGGCCTCGATTTCGCGGGCAATGCGCACCTGTTCGGCGTTCTTCTTGAGCAGCGGGAAGATAGCGGCCTTGATGGGGGCCATGCGGGGATGGAAGTGCATGACGGTGCGGATATCGCTCTTGCCATCCTTGCCCAGTTCCTCTTCGTCGAAGGCTTCGCAGATAACGGCCAGCACGGAGCGGTCGCAACCGGCAGAGGGCTCCACCACGTGGGGGATGAAACGCTCGCGGGTCGCCTCGTCGAAGTACTCCATGGGCTTGCCGGAGCCTTCCTGGTGGCGGCCCAGGTCATAATCGGTGCGGTAGGCGATGCCCATGAGCTCCTGCACGCCGAAGGGGAACTCGTACTCCAAGTCGTAGGTCTTCTTGGAGTAGAAGGCGCGCTCTTCATCCGGCACGTCGAGGATGTGAATCTTATCGCGGGAGATACCGATGTTCTCGTAGAACTGGAGGCTCTTCTCCAGCCATTCGTCGGTCAGGCGGAAGCCGTCCTCGCCCTTGCAGAAGTATTCCACCTCCATCTGCTCGAACTCACGGGAGCGGAAGGTGAAGTTGCGCGGGTTGATTTCGTTGCGGAAAGATTTACCAATCTGGGCGATACCGAAGGGAATCTTGTTGCGGGAAGAATCGAGGATGTTCTTGTACTGGCAGAAGATGCTCTGGGCCGTCTCCGGACGCAGCCAGCCGGTGCTGGCGGGGTCGTTCTCATCGGATGTGGCGCCGATGGTGGTCTTGAACATCAGGTTGAAGGAGCGGGCCTCCGTCACCAGGGAGCCATTGGCGGGATTGTAACGCACGGAGTCGGTTACCTCCTCGGTGCTTTCCTCGATGAGCTCCAGGTCAGCAGGCTGGGTACCCTTACCGGCAATCTGGCTGTAGTACTGCAGGGCACCCTTGCGGGCAAGTTTGAGGCTCTTCTCATCGGAGCCTTCCACGAGCATGGAGAATTCCTTCTTGGTGCTCCAGGAGCCATCCTTGCGGGCAGCGCCCTTCCACCAGTAGGCCACGCCACTCTGGGCAGGAATCTGGTCGGCGCGCAGGCGTTCCTTGGTGAGCAGGCAGTCGCACAGCGGGTCGCAGAAGCCACCCACGTGACCGGATGCCACCAGCACCGAGTTGTGTGTGAGAATGGAACCATCCATACCCACGATGTCGGGGCGTTCCTGCACGTGGACACGCCACCAGTAATCCTTCAGATTGCGCTTGAGCTCAACACCCAGGGGACCGTAGTCCCAGCAACCGTTCAAGCCACCATAGATTTCTGCGGCCTGAAAAATGAACCCTCTGCGCTTGCAAAGGCTGACAATTTTTTCCATGCGGACGGGATCAGTCTGTGTACGGTCTGCCATAACGCGGGATATTCTACTATAAAACCTCGTATTTGCAAGCCCAAAAGAAATGCAGAATGCAGAAGTCAGAATGCAGAATAAGCAGTTCGGGCGAGGCTTCCGCCTCGCCGGGTATAAAAAATCCTGAGCCGGGCTCAGGATTTTATGACTAAAGGTCTTGTTCCCTGCCTTCGGCCAAAAGGCGGCGGTGCACCGTAATGGCCGATGTT
>JAGBZE010000047.1 GCA_017628435.1 Akkermansia sp. | reverse complement strand
GGGTATAAAAGTGAATACCATCCACCTCTGCGTCAAGTAATTCACTGCACTGGTTACTGGCATAGTTGATACCAATGCGCTCCAGAGATGCCTTATCGCCACCGGCACGCAGCATAGCCTTGAGCAAACGAGCCGGGAAATTCGTACCAGCAGAAAGATCTGCCATGCGGTTCATACCGGAAATGGTGGTCACCGGCATAATTCCGGCAATGATAGGCACATCAATATCCATGAGACGGCAGCGATCTCGGAAATCAAAAAAGGCGTGATTGTCAAAGAACAGCTGCGTGCAGATATAATCGGCGCCTTCATCAACCTTGGCCTTAAGAAAATCCATCTCCTTCAGGCGGTTGCGGGAGTCAGGATGACCCTCCGGAAACCCGGCGACACCAAGAGTAAGTCGTGTAGAAAGATGGCTTTTATCTTCCCACTTACGGATGAAACGCACCAAGTCTGCAGCGTGGCGGAAAGCATCACGGCTGGCATCACGGGCCACATTGCGGGGTGGATCACCGCGCAACACCATAATGGCACGAGCCCCTGCCCCTATATATCCCTCCAGTATTTCCTCAATTTCCACCTCCGTATGTCCCACACAGGTAAGATGCGGCACTGTGGGAATTCCCCGGCTCTGAATATCGTGAACCACAGAGCGGGTAAAACCACGGGAACTGCCACCAGCTCCGTAAGTTACGCTCACAAAACTAGGATGAAACTCCTGCAGACGCACCACCGTTTCCAGCAATGATGCCGCGCCCTCCGGCGTTTTGGGCGGGAAGAACTCGAACGAGAAGCTGGGGGTTCGGTCAAAAAGCGTTTGCATGTGAATCCTTCACAAATCTGACAACTTACGGCACAGGCGTCAAAACCGCCTCAACCTCAGGCAAGGCATTCTGAGCAGCAGATTCGCTCTGCGGCACATCATATCCCTCCATACGCAGATCACGACTGCTGATAAAAGGGGATACAATAACTTCATCCCCAGGACGAGGCTTGCGATTCGCCTCTGCAGCCGGATCCTTAGCTCCCCTGAAAACAGCCTGCTTCACAGCCGCGGTATACTGGCCGGACTCATCATCGCGGCCATCAACAGTTGCTTCGCATACGATGTATCCATCGCGACGCACGGCGATGTCAAGCCCCTCATTCACAGGAGTAGCGCCATTCGCCCTGAAAAGAACTACAGTGCAATCCTCAAGATATGCGGTAATTTCACCGAGAGAAGAAGGAGCATCCGCAACGGGGGACGTAGCAGAAACGGCTTCCTCAGCTTCCTGCCGACGCCGGGCAGAAGCCAACACGCTGTGCTCTTCTGCGGCAGTCAGATCTGCTTCATTCTTTTTTTCCTCTGCCTCGGCAGCGGCACGCGCAGCTGCTACTTCAGGCGTATCTGCATCTGCACCCAGACGGGCCATACGAGCTTCATGCTCCTGATGCCGCTGCTGGTACTCGTTGATTTTCAACTGAGTCTGATACATCTGATACTGTTCCTGACGTGCAGGAAGAAGCACAGCAAACGCATAGAACATAAGCCCCACCGTAAGAGCAAGCAAAACAAGTATCGTTGCGCGGAATGCGTTCATGCGAGCAAGTATAGCAAAAACAGATTCGGATTCAAGCAAAGAATCTGTCAGAATTTCTGCCCGTTTTTGGCATACAGGCTTGATTTCTGCTTGCAAGTTGGCGTATGGAGAGATATAACACAGGAGATACAATGTTGAACCTGCCAAATACTATTACGCTTTCCCGCATCATTCTGGTCATTGTCTATACAGTGGCATTGGCTATTGATGGCAGCATTTCACCCCATATTAACGAAGTGACAGGAGGGTGGTTCCAACCGATTTCCACCACAGCCTGCGTAGCGCTCTGGGCTTTTGTAATTGCGGCCATAACTGATTTTTTCGATGGATACCTGGCCAGAAAATACAATCTAGTCACGAACTTCGGTAAGTTGATTGACCCTCTGGCAGACAAGATTCTGGTAAGTGCCGCCTTCATCTACCTGGCCGCAGTCGGGGTCTGCCCCTTCTGGGTAGTCATTCTTATCATCTTCCGCGAATTTCTAGTAACCGGTTTGCGTCAGCTTGCTGTGGCACAGGGGCAGGTCATAGCCGCTGACCGTTTGGGTAAATGGAAGACAACAGCCCAGTTAACCTACTGCATAGCATGCATGGTTCAGCTCGCCTACGGAGGCAACCTGATTGAACCGCTTCGCACGCTGAGTATTGGCGTATGCGGCTCAGTATTCCGTGAGATTATGCTCTGGACCAGTGTCGTTCTCACTCTGTGGAGTGGCATCAATTACTGCTACCATGGCCGGCACCTGCTGCGCGTAAAATAAATTCTTTCATTCTGGAATATCAATGCATAAGTTTTCTATTTTCATTTGCGCCATGATTGGCACACTCCTGCTGACAGGCTGCCAGCAGAAACAATACAAAGCCTACTTCCTGACGGAATCATCCAATTCAGAGGGTGGTGCGGCCTTTAATGTACGATACGACGGCCGCATGTATAATCGAATGCCCATCATGAGTCTGAAGCACTTTGAAAAATTCAGATCCTTCATGGCTGATGATGGTTCATACGGGGTAGTTCTTTACACACCCAAAGAGTACAAAATGCGACTTTACACAGAAACGCAGCAGAACATAGGCAAACGAATTCTGCCGGTAATTGATGGACTCGCCTTTGAGCCGCTAATGATTGACTGCGGCATCACCGATGGGCAACTCATTATATGGGGCGGACTGAACGGCTACGACCTCAGACGCATCAGTGAAACACTTGAGCCGATAACTCCGGAAATTGAGGAGAAGAGATACTTGAAGGACGACCCTCGTCCCAAGCCTGAATTACCCAAGGAAGCAGCGCCCACGAAGGATGAGCACGGACGTCTCATCCCTGAGCTGTATTCCTCCTCAACCTCCACTAAAAAGGCACAGTGAACATTCCCCGACTCATAGCAACAGTCGCTACACTGTGCTCCACGGTCTGGGCTCAGCCGCAGGATTTGGTGTACACCTTACCTACGGATAACACAGCGCTTTACAGCACCGGGGGAGCAGACTACTACATGTATGTGGACCGGCTGTTCGAGGGAGAGAAGTCAACACCCTGGCAGGCTGGCACCTATGGAATGGTTCGCAATCCATTCCGCCCCCAACCGGGAGCCCCCATCATGTTCAGCCGGTTTCACGAAGGGGTTGATGTGAAACCCATATACCGCAGCGGAAACGGAGAACCGCAGGACATGGTGCGCCCCATTGCCCCCGGTCAGGTGGTGCACGTGAGCACGCTTCCGGGGCACAGTAACTACGGACGTTACGTAGTTATTGCCCATGAGGTTCCGGAAGGTACAATCTACTCTCTCTATGCACACCTGGCAAGCGTATGCTGCAACGTAGGGCAGCATGTGAACAACCAGCAGGAAATCGGCAGACTCGGATACAGTGGAGTTGGGCTCAATAAAACACGGGCACACCTTCACCTGGAGCTTGCCCTCATGATTAATAGTCGATTTGCAGAGTTTTACACAGGCGAGAACAAGCACGGTAATTTCAACGGCTTGAATCTGGTCGGTTTTAATCCGACAGATGCCCTTCTTGCCTGCCGGCATGGAAACACCTTCTCCATTTCCAGCTACTTTGCCAAGCTGAAGGAGCATTACCGAGTAGCCGTACCCTGTGTCAGGGGCATGGATATATTGCGCCGCCATCCCTTTCTCTACAAGGGTAGTCGAACAGAACGCACGCGGCCTCAGTCTCTCGAAATTGCTTTTACGGCAGAAGGCGTTCCCATCGGCATCTACCCTGCCCGCCGGCATGTAACCCAACCCTTTATCATATCGTGCCGCCCCATGCCTACAGTGCAGCAGAATTGCACTGTAAACAGGGTCAAGAATAACAGCGCTAAGGCAGCCCTCACGATTTCCGGGCTGCGCTACGTCAACCAATACATCTGGACCGGCACACCAGACGAGCCCTCTGTAGCTAATACCGCGCCCTGATTATCACTATACTCTACCATGAAGCCGCTGCATTTCATCCTTCTTTCCATGCTGGCTGCATCTCCCCTGGCGGCCGATATCACCCGGGGTAGCGCACTGGTCAAAGCCGGCAAACCTGCAGATGCACTGGATGCGCTCCGGGATGAGACATCTCCTGCAGCTTCATTCTGGCGTGGCAGAGCCCTTGTTGACCTGAAGCGATTCATGGAAGCGGCAGCCGCTCTTCAGCAAGTACCGGAAAGTCATGAACTTTTTCCCTACGCAGCCAAGGCTCTGTTGTACTGCGCATGGCGAAGCAATCATGTAGATTTTGCAGTCATTGCCACCCCCCTTACGACCAGCAGCAATGCAGAAATAGCAACTCTGGCCACTGCTGCGCTGGCCGAACACTGGCTACACCAGCCCAGAAGCCAGGATAACGCCGCGTTGGAAAGGCTCCGCCAACTGGTCAAGAAGCACCCCCAGCTTCAATCGCTACTTGATTTGCTGGAAATAGATAATCTCCGACTCAGAGGGGAATATGACAAAGCCATTGAGCTGTGCCGCACAATGGAAAACGACAGAAATCTGCCTCTCATTATGCGCCAGCGCGTGCGGCTGGCACTAGCGGAAGTATATTACACAAAAGAAGCAACCGAACAAACTGGAAGAAAAAACACTCACACACCAGAAGAAAGCAGAATCCCGCTCCTGGGACAGAATGACAACACAGTTTCGGCCAGTTACGACGACGGCAAGGGAGAAGAAACCTTGCTGCACTTCATTTCATCAAACCCGGAATCCCCCTTGTTGGAGGAAGCCTTCCGCAGACTCCAGAACCATGGGGCATTCAGCAGCAGCGAATACGCCCGAGCCAAGCTGGCGGAATGGATGGCAGAACCTCTTAAATCCCGAAGGGCCGCCATGGCGTTGCTTATTCAGCAGCACCTGCTCACCCCGGAACAGGCATATGATATTCCCCTGGATGTGACCTGTGCCAACACAGCTGCAGCCACCTGCCCCCATGAGCCGGCCACCCGCACCATTCTTCTGGAACAAACACGCTGGTATCTGGAGAGGAGCCAGACTCATGAAGCGCTCCTGTATCTCGGAATGATTCAGGGCAATGATGTCTACCGACAATTTTACGAAAATCAACTGCACAGTCCGGAAATAGAGGAGACGGCTCAGACCTACCTGAAGTGCGCCCGGGAAGCGCCAGAGGAATTAAGAGAAACAGCTCTCGTCAATGCCCTTATCTGTGCGCTCAAATCCGGAGATACGACCACCCAGGAGGCTGTGTTGAATATGCCGGATTTATCAGAAACCCAGCATTATGCTCTGCTTCTTACACGTGCAGCCTATTGGCTTGATAAAGACACGGAACGGGCGCAGGCTGATATCGACATGCTGCTTACCCACCCGGCACCAACTCTTGATTTCCAGGCAGATGTGGAGATGGATCAGGTCTACCTGCATCTGCAGCAAAATCCGGAGAGAGCAAGAGAATTACTGCAGAAAAGCAAAATTAACGAGCACCTGACAAAACTGAGTGATGAACGCCAGTTACGCTTTTTCGCTCTGAATGAGGAAGTGCTTCGCAAACTTTCCAATACACACGATGAAATCAATGCAACAAGAGAAGCATTGGAAATGATTAAGCAGGCCTCCGGCAAGGTTCACTCCCCCAAGGTAGCCTCCATTCTCACCCTTCACATGGCCAGCCTCCAATCCTCTCTCGGTCAACATGTGGAGGCTCTGCGCACTCTGCACGTTCTTCTGCGCAAGTATCCAAAGGGAGACTTCGCACCACGGGCTCTATATATGTCAGCTCGTGAATCAGAATTAATAGGTACTCAGGATTCGCTCCGTCGTGCCATCGAGCTATACAACACATGTGCTACGCTGAGTGATGAACTGCATGCCAAAGCCACTATCAGACGAGCAGCAGTCATGCTGAGGCTCGGACAAATTGAGCAGTCGGAGCATGTACTAATAGGGCTTCTCCGCCAGAAACGCGTTTCTCTGCGAGACGAAGAAATCGTAATGGCTAATGCGATTCTTGCAAACAATCAGGCAATGCTTGGCACAGAAGAAGGACGCCTGAAGGCCATTGAGATCGTCGAACAGTCAATAAAAAACACATCTCTTCCAAGCTCGTGGACTTACCGTGTACTCCTCCATCATGGTACACTCTGCGCCCGCGCCGGAAAATACGACAAGGCATTGCAGGATTACAACACTATCCTCAGCATGAAACCAGCAGCAGGAAACTCGCCATCCAAATCAGAGTGGCATATTCTCTACAGTGCTGGCTCTGGCGCAGTAATGCAGCTGCTATATCTGGAACGTTTCGCAGAAGCTGCTGACATGGCTGACACAATCGCCAGATGGAACGAGGAGCATGCGGAAACGGCCAAAAAAGAACAATTCCGCAACTGGGCTCAATACATCCGGCAAACTAATTTTGTAAATAAAGCAAACCTGCCATTTTAAGGCACGGTCATCGCAACCACCACAATTTGGATTACGAACAGTGTTTTTTCTTTGCATCTCATGCAGAATTCGCTATAATACCGGGAAATCGCACTATGTCTGGTAGCGGAAACAGGAAGCGCACTAAAATACGCACAGAGGAGGAGACAACTCTGTGGGGCTTTCTGTTTAACAAAGACGAGCAAAGCCAGGATATAACCAAATCTGCATTCTTCGGCCCCGCCGGAGAAGAAGAGGAAGGAGAAGAGCCTCAGCAAGCAAAGCGAAACATTGCTCAGGAAATCTGGGGACGTTTTAATTTCTGGAGCATCATTGCCTGCACCGTCTTTCTGGTTTTTACCTATGTACTGATTAACGCAGTTATCAGCATGTGGACTCCTCAGAACATGCGTGATATCGCCGGTTATTCCGATAACGGCAGCGCTAGGGATTTGAGCGCACTGCTCGGCAACGCAAACGGACAGGAAATCAGTTTTACAGAAGCTGAGGTCAACCGATATCTGAGAGAAACCTGCAGACTTCGCCAGACTGGAATTTTCTCCATTATTACCCACGGACAGGGTGTAGCCATACGTATCCATGATGGCTATGCGGAGGTAGTCATTGATCGCATGATTGGAGCAAACATCCACCAGACCACCGCTGTTAACCTGACATTCAACCAGGAGGTAAAACACGGCCGCCCGGTGTTGAAAGTAAACTTTATGGGGGGAACACCATTGATTGGCGATATTCCCCGGGGGGGCAGCATCGGTAAATTTGGACTGCCAGAACGTCACATCAGCATGTTAGCTCCGGCTCTGCGTACCCTGGTGGATTGTTATCCTGAATTCTCTGCAATCATTGAGGAACACGGATACTGTCCTATCTTCACAAAGGGACAGAACGGCAACGAAAGCCGCATTCGCCTGGTACCCTACCGTCCTTCATGAACTTTTTCATCTATATAACTCAATCATCATGAATATCCGAAAACTGATTCTTCCTGTCACATCCGCTCTTTGCATGCTTAGTCTCAGCTCCTGCATTTTTCAGCAAATTGCCAGCAACTTCATCCGTGATGAATACCCGGGTGAACGCCCGCCCCACGTCATTGCAGATAACGAAGGCAAGCCGGCCAATGAGAACTGGGTAAAAGTCAATCCATATGATCTGCCTCCTTCGGGACACCTCAACGGCCGTATCGAATATGCGGAAGATGGTCTGCCTTACGGACTTCCTTGTGAATTCTCCAACATTCTGGTATCGCCGTATGAACCCTTTTACCAGCTTGACTACACCAACAGCAAGGTGGGCGACAAGGTCTGGGATCCGTACACCCGCAAACCTTTCTATGTACCGCGTTTCCTGACCATTAATTAAAGAGGTCATGTCCAAAGAACCAGCACAGCGCTCAACCCTTTTCCAGAAGCTCGGCGCAGGGGCATACCTTGTGTTTTGCGGCATCCTTCGCTTGCTGGACATCCGGGTTGTAGCCGTTTTCGGGCGCTGCATCGGCTACCTGGTCTGGGCGGCCATGCCTGGGCGCCGTCGCATTGTCGCTCGCAACATGCGTATTGTAGTGGATCCGACACTGCGTGGCCGAAAATTATCTGCCTTGGTACGCAGAAATATTGTGCGCACCACCATGAACATGGCCTGTACCTTTAAAACAGGCCAGATGACTGAAAAAGAACTGAAGCGTTCGGTCACCATTATCGGAGCAAAGGAATTCGAAGCTAGAGCAGCAGAAGGACAGACCGTCATTGGCTGTATTCCACATGCAGGCAACTGGGAAATTCTTGCTCGTATCCGACCTCTTTTCCCCTCAGTGAAGCGCTTCGGGTCCATGTACCGCAGACTGGATAATCCAATGCTCGAGGAGATAGTCCTCCAATCACGCTCCCGCTATGGCTGCGAAATGTTCAGCAGTAAAAAGGGGCTGAAGGAAGTATTCCGCATGGCAAGGGATGGTGGTATGCTTGGCGTACTCAGTGACCAGTATACCAAGCAGGGTGTCTTCATTCCCTATTTCGGCAAGGTGACAGGCACAACTCCCCTCCCCGCACTCATCTACAAGCGCTGCCGAGGAAACGGCAATCTTCTGGCCGTATCAACCAGAAACACAGGGCTGGGTAAGTGGGATGTCATCCTGAGCCGCAAAATTGAAACCAGCGCAGATGGCGAATCCGATATTGCAACCATCACACAAGCTGTCAACAATGAGCTAGCCGCGGTTCAGAAGGAAAGTATTATCGATGGCTTCTGGATGCACCACCGATGGAAGACAACGGGACGATTTGCCCCCAATGTCGATGATGTACAAAGAGAACTCATCCGCAAATACTGCACCCTTCCTTTCCGCATTATCATCTGCGTTCCGGAGGAATTTGAAGAAGCAATGCTTACAATTCCTTTCATGCGTGAAATTAAGGCATGCAGACCAGACATGCAGCTGAACATTGTGTGCCCGCCGGAACAGCAGAATTTCTGGAAAAGCCAGCTTTATGTGACCAACGTTGTAACAAACCAGCGTCCGCTTCAGCAGCTTGAAGCAGACGAGCTGTACAAGGACGGACCCTATGATTACCTGTTTATGCTGAGTGACAACCGTAAGGTATTCAGCGAACTTCAAGCTCTCATGCCTATCCAGACTAGCGGTTTTGCCAATAGCAAACTTGCAAGGAAACTCTCTATTAAATGTGTACTTTCCTGCGGAGAAGAGCCCAGACACCGCACAGAGGATTACCTGCAATTAGCAGCACGTCATATTGACCTTTCCGGGCAGGTATACGCAGATGCAGCCACGGGTAACGCCCACGCAACAGGGAACTACATTGCACCATTCTCCACGCTTGGCCAGGCTGATAGCTGGTCGACAGATAAATGGAGGGAACTCGTATCACGACTTGGCGCAAATGTAACACTGCTTGCGCTGGAGACAGACAAGGATGCAGCAATGGTTCTGGCTGCAGAATTGGGCATTCCCTGCACTATCACCCAACCGGAAGGAGTTGCCGCCACACTCGGAGCCAACTGTAAATTGTATGCGGTGGATGGTCTTCTTCCGCAGCTTGCCGCTCTGGTCGGCTGCCGCTGCCATGTCATCATGAGCAGCCGACTGGCAGCAGTTTACGCACCACCGGGAGCTGGCCACAAGGCAGTGTTCCACCATACGCCATGTCATCCCTGCTACCGCAGCTCATGCGATCAGGGGTCACATTGCGCTGCCGACATCAGCGTGGATGAATTCATAGCCTGATACCATCAGAAAGCCGCACCTGAAACAGGATGCGGCTTCTTTTTAACTTTCTTCGGGCCCCAGCATAAACATAAGCCTGTCCAGCCCATGGTGAGTCACCTCATTCCATAAGCTTTTGGTCATAGCCTCTGTATGACTGGCACGCTCCTCCGGGCTCATTTCGTCTACCGAGTCCTGCCCATAATATTCAACAAGAGTCCGGCCAGCCAGACGAGCCACTAATTCCTCCCAGAACACGGCATCTCGATATTCATCCAGCACGTCAGAGTAAAAAGCATCCTCTATATAGGGGCGTTTGAAAAACCAATACCCGCAATCCGGGTTCAACTCCATATCCCGGGCAATACCAGGCACAGTGCGCCCCGCCTTCACGAGATCTACCAGAAGTTTGTGCCAACGGTCAGCACGCGGGTTCCGTCCATCCGGCATAGCCTGCCCTAACAACGTAAGCGACATGGCACAGACCTCTGCGAGGTCGCGCATTTCATTCTCCGTCAATTCTAGAGTAACCTTGCCCATTCCTTATTCAAGGCCAAGCTGCATGCGGGCTTCTTCCGTCATCATACCCTGGTTCCACGGTGGATCCCACACAAATTCTATATCCACACTCTTGACTCCCTCCAAAGCAGCAATGCCCATTTCAGCCTCGGCCATGATATGAGGTCCCATACCACAGCCGGGTGCAGTCAGCGTCATCTGTACGCTCACATGGCAACCCTCTTCCTTCTGCGGAATGATTTCCACCCCATAAATCAGGCCAAGATTCACAATATCAACTGGTATTTCCGGGTCGTAGATATTGCTGAGCACTTTCCAGACACGCTCTTCCAGCGT
>JAGBZE010000004.1 GCA_017628435.1 Akkermansia sp. | reverse complement strand
TTTCATTATTAATAAGACAGCCGGCGTTCATGAAGCAAGCCACCTCATATCGCCAGATGGAACTGAACCCACGGATAGCCGATGGGGAAATACATTCCCCCGAGCACATGAGACAACAGGTTGAACAAGCTCGCCAGCAGGCGGAGTACTATGAGGCTCAGCGGCGAGAACTAGAGGAGAGCACAGAACGCAAAACCTTATTCAACGACAGCCTGAACGAAATAGGCATGAAGTTACACAATGCAGTACGCCGCATTGACAAGGAACTGGAATCCATGGAGCGGGAGCAGGCAGAAATTGTACAGATAAACGAATGCTTGAAGCGCCATCTCCAGATACTATCCTCCATGCGCCCCCAGACATGGAGCACAGAGGGATTCAACGAACGACTGAATGAGGCCATCCCCAAGCTGGATCGCGCCATTAACGATTTCGAAGAAGCCTACTCCGGCCCCGCCCGTTACCGCCATACGGATATATTCCACTACAAGCCGGGCGTTGAGGAGCGGCAGGGCATAGAGTGGAAGAAATATCGCAGAAAAGCAGCCCAGGGATTCTTCTTCCATCTTCCTCTCTTCATACTGCTCCTTGTCACCTGGGGAGTATACACTCTTATCTCTCATATCTGAACAATGCCTCATTCCCACGATTCATTTGACCGACTCCGCGAACTGGAACAGCGCCGTCACATGCGCAATTCCGGCGCCACCTACTCCCGACGCGATTACCAGCGCCGCTATCCTGCCAACACCCTTGGCCCGAATGAGGAGCTGGTCGAACGCCGCCGCGGCCAGCACCGTAAGCATGTCACCATCAGCGGCGCAGCACCGCAACACCGCAACATACTGCTGGAAAACATATTCATCCTACTGTTCCTTGCAGCATCCGTGTGGGGGCTATACTCCCTCATCATCTATCTTCTTTCACACCACTGATTTCCATCACCATGGCACAGAACAATCTCATCGATGTCGCCTACATCGCCCGCTTAGCAAAGCTGGAGCTCACTGAAGAAGAGACCTCCCGTTTTTCAGATGACCTGTACCAGGTGCTGGCTTATGTAGCCCAGCTGGATCAGTGGGACACCACCGGCGTGGAGCCCATGTACCACCCTCTTCCCGTCTTTGATGCCCTGCGCGAAGACACCCCCGGCACCAGCCTGAGCAACGAGGCAGCCCTCAGCAACGCTCCCGCCCAGGAGGACGGCCAGTTCCGCGTTCCCAAGGTTGTAGAATCCGCACACTAACCCTTTTTCTTTTTCCGCATATGCTCAACGGAACCATTTCACACTGGCGCAACCAGCTCACCACAGGAGCTATCTCCCCCACCGAACTGGTGCAGGAAATCGCCCGCTCCATGGAGGAACGCAACCCCGCCATCAATGCCTACCTTTCCTGGGACACCGAGGCCGCCCTGGCTGCAGCCGCCAAGGCAGATCTCAGCAAACCGCTCGGCGGCATTCCCATCGCCGTAAAAGACAACATCGCCATGCTGGGGCAGCCCACCCGCTGCGCCTCCCGCATGCTGGAGAACTTCGTCTCCCCTTATGATGCCACCGCCGTCACCAAGCTGACCACCGCCGGCGCCATCCCCTTCGGCCGCACAAACATGGATGAATTCGCCATGGGCTCTTACGGCCAGAATTCCGCTTTTGGTGAGACCCAGAACCCCGCAGCCCCCGGCCATGTACCCGGTGGTTCCTCCAGCGGTTCAGCCGCCGCCGTAGCCGGTGGCATGGCCATCGCCGCCCTGGGGTCTGACACCGGCGGTTCCATCCGCCAGCCCGCCTCGCACTGCGGCGTGGTCGGCATCAAGCCCACGTATGGTCGCGTTTCCCGCTATGGTCTGGTAGCCTTCGCTTCCTCCCTGGATCAGATTGGCCCCATCACCCAGAACGTGGAAGACGCCGCCACCATCCTGAACGCCATCTGCGGGCATGATGCCAAGGACTCCACTTCTTCCACCGTAGCCACGGAGGACTTCACCGCCGAGCTTGGCAAGGAAATCAAGGGCATGCGCATCGGCCTGCCCAAGGAATACCTCTCCAGCGGCAACAGCCCCGCCGTGGCAGCAGCCCTGCAGCAGGCTGTGCAGAAGCTCACCGACCTGGGTGCAGAGATTGTGGAAATCTCCCTGCCGCATGCAGAGGCCGTAGTGGCCGCCTACTACATCATCGCCTGCGCTGAGGCCTCCTCCAACCTTTCCCGCTTCGACGGCATCCGCTACGGCTACCGCGCAGCCGGCACCAATGGCCTGGACGACCTGTACAGCAAGACTCGCGAGACCGGGTTCGGCTCTGAGGTGAAGCGCCGCATCATCCTGGGCACCTATGTGCTCTCCAGCGGTTTCTATGATGCATACTACGCCAAGGCTCAGAAGGTGCGTTCCCTCGTGGCCGGCGACTTCGCCGCAGCCTTTGAGCAGGTAGATCTCATCCTCGGCCCGGTGGCACCCACCAGCGCCCCGAAGCTGAATGATGACAGCATGACCCCGCTGCAGACCTACCTGGCAGACATCTACACCATTCCGGCCAACCTGTCCGGCCTGCCCGGCATCTCCATCCCCTGCCCCGTAGAGGCTGGCGCTCACCCGGTCGGCATTCAGCTCCTGGCCCCGCATTTCCAGGAGACCCGCCTGCTCCAGGCCGCAGCAGCCCTCGAAAAAGCCTTCAGCTGAACCATGGAAACGCCTGTCTATATCACCATTGCCGGGTCCGACTGCTCTGCCGGAGCCGGGCTGCAGGCCGACCTCAAGACCGGTTTTGCCCTGGGTTGCTACCCCCTCACCGCTGTCACCTGTGTGGTGAGCGAGGTTCCCGGTCTGGTGGAAGGCATCGTGGCCATGGAACCCGCCTTCGTGGCAGACCAGGTCAGCATCTGCCTGCGCAGTTTCCCGGTCAAGGCCGTGAAAACCGGCATGCTCTACTCCCCGGAGATTGTGCGTGCCACCGTCGCCGCGCTGGAGGGCTTCACCGGCCCCATCGTAGTGGACCCGGTCATGATTGCCACCGCCGGCGAGGCCCTCATCCTGCAGGAAGCCATTGCAGTGTACGAGGAAGTTCTCATTCCCCGCACCACGCTGCTCACGCCGAATGGCGATGAACTCGCCAAACTGGCCGGCACCGCCCCCATCACCACCGTGGAGGAGCTGGAGGCCGCCGCCGACAAGCTTTGCGCCCGCTACAACTGCGCCATCCTGGCCAAGGGTGGTCATGTAGGCGGCAGCACCTGCACCGATATTCTGGTGCAACCCGGCAAACCCACCCTGCGCTGGAGTCACCCGCGCACCGAGGGCATCTCCACCCACGGCACCGGCTGCACGCTTTCCAGTGCCATCACCGCCTTCCTTGCCAAGGGCCAGCCGCTGGAACAGGCTGTGGAAAACGGTCTCAGCTACATTGCCAACGCCATTGCCACCTCCCACAAGCTGGGCGAGCAATTTGCCGTGAATCACAGCATCTGAACATCCGCCTCTATCTGAGCGCGAAGTTCATCCACAGAGCCGAACTTCTTTTCCGGGCGCAGAAATCGCAGTAATTCCATCTGCATTCTGCGCCCGTATAAATTCCCCTGCCAATCCAGCAGGTGAGTCTCCAGGCGCACCACTTTCTGCGCCTCGTCGATAGTGGGCCGGATGCCCAGATTTGCAATACCACGGCACAACTCGCCATCCACCTGCGTCTGCACCTCATACACGCCGGCAGGCGGCAGCACCGCCTGCGGATGCACCCGCATATTCGCCGTGGGGAAGCCCAGGCGGCGGGCCAGTTGCTGCCCCTGCTCCACCTCGCCGGCAATGCTGAAGGAATGCCCCAGCATAGCCTGAGCCAGCGGCAGATCCCCCGCTGCCAGCACCTCGCGGATGCGGGTGGAGCAGATGCGCTCCCCCTCGTACTCCGCCATATCCTGCACACAAGCACACAGACCATGCTCTGCAGCATACTGCTCCACAAGGGCGGCATTACCCACCCCCCCCGTGCCGAAATGCCAGTTACGGCCCCCGGAAATACCCGCCCCCCGGCACGCGGCCCGCAGCGCATCCAGGAACCCACCGGGGTCCATAGCA
>JAGBZE010000046.1 GCA_017628435.1 Akkermansia sp. | reverse complement strand
GTCATAGGCACGGGCAGCATTGGGAATCTGCTTAAGCTCCGCATACAGACGTGCCATGTTGTAATGCGCATCTCCCAGGCCGGGCTTCAGCTTGAGCGCAGCTGCAAAATGCTTGAGCGCCAGGTCAAACTGCCCGCTCACACCCTCGATATTGGCCAGGTAGAAGAAAGCCTCAGCATTGCCGGGATCCAGCTGAATGGTGCGGCCGAACATGCGGGCTGCGTCATCCAGGCGGTCCAGGCGGTAGTAGCTCACGCCGGCCAGATAGTAGGAAATGGCCAGATCCGGAGCCAGGCGGGTGGCGCGGGCAAAAAATTCCAGCGATTCCTCGCACTTGTTGCGATACAGCAGAATGGTGCCCAGGTTCACCAGGCCGGCCACGTGGTCCGGCTGCTCATCATACAGCGTGCGGTAAAGCTGCTCTGCGGCGGTGTAGCGGCCCTTGGTAAAGGCCTTGGATGCCAGGTCTGCCAGAGCCTCCATCTGCAGACCCTCGCGCACAGCCTTGGTACTCTCAACCTCATCGCCCTTGGTGGCAGCCTCCATCACGCGGCGCTCAGCCTCGGTCAGATCCAGCGTGCTCTCCTCATCCAGCTTCTGCAGGGCGCTGAGGGTGGCGGGATCCTGGTTCTTAATCTGCTTGTAGGTCTCGATGAGAAGCTTGCGCCCCTCCTCCTGCATGGCCAGACTGCGACGCTGCTTGGCAATTACCTCACGCAGCAGTTCGTTTTCCTCTGCCAGGGCAGGATCCACCGGTCCCTGGCTGGCGCGCTTGTCGAGGTCTGCCTCGATGTTGTTCAGGCGCTCTGTAAGCTCGGAAACACGGCGGCGGTAGCCCATGTTCTCCTCATAGATACCGCTCATCTCATCGCGCAGGCGGTCGGCCTCGCCGCGGGCAGAATCCAACTGCTGCTGCAGCACGGTGCGTTCATCATCCGAGCCGGCCTGGCGCCCCTCCAGCTCCGCAATGCGGGCAAGCGCCTCCTTCAACTGCTGGTCAAGCGTCAGGTTCTGATCCAGCAGCGCCTTGGTCTTCTCCGGGCTGTTCAGCTCCACAATGGCGCGCAGCTGCTCGTTCTCGGCCTTCAGGGCATCGCGCTCCTGGGTCACGCGGGCCAGTTCCTCCTGGGTCTGGGCCAGGGTGGTTTCCAGCTCAGTGATGCGGGCTTCTGCACGCTCACGGGCCTCCTCGCTGGCGCGGTACTTGGCCTCCATCTCCGCCAGCTGCTGAGTCAGGGAATTCACCACCTGATTACCGGCCGTGCGTTCTGTGGAAATCTGCTGCTGCAGCTGCTCATAGCGGTCCTTATACATCTGCTGCTCTATGCGGGCAGAGGTCAGCTGGCGCTGCGAATCCTCATACTTCGTATTCAGCTCACGATAGGCGGCAGCCATCTTGCGGCATTCCTCCTGTGCAGCCGCCAGGGCATTATACAACTTCTTGTCCGTTGTATCATAATCCGGCAACTCCACCGGCCGATACTCACTGTTCACCGGATCAAAGGCACCGGTGTTGCCCGGCATCTCCATGGAAAGCGGGCGCCCCGGCTGGCGCCCCGTCGGGATACGCGCCTCGGATGATTTCTTGCGGTAGCTCTCCATATTCGAGGCCAGCAGACGACGACGCGTGGAAACCAGATTCGTTTTCCAGTGGGGGAAATCCTTCACAATGCCGGCCAGCACCTTCTCAGCCTGCTGCCCCTTGGTAATAGCAGCATTGTAATTCTGCTGAGCCGCCAGCTGCTCCGATTCGCGGCAGAGGCGGTAAGCCGTCAGGTAATACTCTGCAGGGTCCTTAACCCGCTGGCGAGCAGTCTGTGCCGGAGGCACACTCTGTGCCTGCAGCGGAGCCAGTCCGGCCAGAGCCAGACCACATAAGATAACCAGGGAGTTCTTGCAGAAAGCAGTCATGTTGCTGAATATATTACCATGATACCCTATACCCGCCACGAATCAAGCAGTAAACGTGTATGCCCGTGACATGCGGAGCCGTTTCCGCAAATACACGGGAGACAATCATGATAACCTTGCTTCCCCTGATACATTTTTTCAAATGGGGGGTCTCTAAAAAACACAAATTGGCAGGGGTCGCAAATCCATCGGAGCACGGGACTTTAGTCCCGATTTTAAGCGTCATGGTTTTCGGGACCAAACCAGGATACACACACGCGCGGACTTTTTCAGGTTTGACTTACTTAGTCCTTGCGGGAGCAGAGTAAATAGGGTAGAATACGGGGCGTGAGTTATCAGGTTTTTGCCAGAAAATACCGACCCCGCACCTTCAAGGACGTGCTGGGGCAGGATCATGTTGTGCGCACGCTGTGCAACGCTATTGAACAGAAGCGCCTGGCGCATGCCTACCTTTTTGTGGGGCCGCGCGGTACCGGCAAGACCTCCACGGCCCGAATTTTTGCCAAGGCACTGAACTGCAGCGGGGGTCCGAAGGTAGATTTTGACCCGGATGAGGATGTGTGCATGGAGATTGCAGAGGGCCGCAGCCTGGATGTGCTGGAAATTGACGGTGCCTCCAACCGCGGTATCGACAATATCCGCGACCTGCGCGACAATGTGCAGTTCACCCCTACGCGCGGGCAGTACCGCATCATCTACATTGACGAGGTGCACATGCTCACCAAGGAATCCTTCAACGCCCTGCTGAAGACCCTGGAAGAGCCGCCGGCACATGTGATGTTCATCTTTGCCACCACGGAGCCGCACAAGATTCTGCCCACCATTCTTTCCCGCTGCCAGCGTTTCGACCTGCGCCCGATTCCTTCTGAAATCATTGCCAACCACCTGGTGAATATTGCCGCCAATGAAGGGGTGACCCTGAGCCTGCCGGCAGCCTTTGCCATTGCCCGCGTGGCCGATGGCGGCATGCGCGATGCGCAGTCCATGCTGGATCAGCTGGTATCCTTCTGCGGCAACAATATCGACGAGCAGGATGTGAACGATATTTTCGGCGTGACCAGCCGGGAGACCGTGGCCCGCGCCTTGGCCTACATTCTGGACCGCCAGCTGCCCAGCCTGCTGCACCTGGTGCATGAGCTTTCCGAAGCCGGCCGCGATATGGGCCAGCTGCTCAGCGAGATTATGGGTGCCGTACGCGAGCTGCTCATCAGCAAGGTGGCCCCGCAGGAAGCCAGTTTCTCCATGCCGGAGGAATGGCGCGATACCCTCAACCAGCTCATTGCCCGCACCCCGGCAGATAAGATTGTGCGCCTCATGGAAGTGCTTTCCGGCACAGAAGAACACATGCGCTGGAGCACGAATAAACGCCTGCACCTGGAGATGGGCCTGATTCAGGCCGTGCATTCCCTGGCCGAGGCCAATATCAGCGATATTATCCGCGCGCTGAATGGCGCCCCGCTGCCGGAGACCCCCATTGCCACCACCCAGCTTCCGGCTGTGCCGCTGGCAGCTGCGGCACCGGTTCCCGCTGTGGCAGCCCCCGTGGCACCTGCACCGGCTCCCATGCCTGTAGCCCCCGCCCCGATGGCACCCGCCCCGGCCCCTGTGGCACCGCCCATGCCGGAACCGGAACCCGAGCCGGAGCCGCGCCCCATGCCCGCCGGGCTGGAGCCCATTGATGATGCCCCGCCCAGTTTTGAACTGAACCCCGACCTGGAGGATGAGCCCCCTCTGTTTGACCCGGAGCCCGGGTGCATGGAGGTTTGTGAAGCCCCTGCCGCCGGGCCCATGACTCCGGAAGGCTGGGATGCCCTGCTGGCCGCCATGCGTCAGGCCTCTCCGCTGCAGTCCTCTGCCGTAGGCAACACGATGTTCATTTCCGATGATGATGGTCTGGTGACCATCGCGATTCACCCCAGCGACACCGATACGCGCGATGCCCTGCTGGGCGAGCAGCTCAGCGAGCTGATGGCCACCCTGGCCCCGCAGTTCTGCGGGCACCCGATTACCCTGCGCATTGCGATGGATGACAGCGTGCCCCCGCCTGTGGAGGAAGAGCCGCCGCCCCCTGCCCCGCTGCCGGAGCCGGCTCCCCGCCCCGCAGCTGCCAAACCCAAGCCCCAGGAGAAGAAACCTGAATCCGCAGCCGAAAAGCCGGCTGCCCCGGCCTCCCTGAAACCCACGGATGAGGAATTCTACCACGACCCTCTGGTGGAACTGGCGCTCAAGGAGTTCCACGCCACCATCATCAAGTAATTTTCAAACAACATAACACATACACATGAATCTGCAGAAACTCATGAAGCAGGCACAGGCCATGCAGGCCAGCATGGCACAGGCCCAGGCACGCCTGGCTGAAAAGGAATTCACCGCCGAAACCGCCGGCGGCAAGATTAAGGCTACCGCTGATGGCACCGGCATGATCAAGGCCCTGAGCATTGACCCCGCTGTGGTGGATCCGGATGATGCCGAATTCCTCCAGAGCCTGGTGCTCAAGGCCGTGCAGGATGCCCTGACCGGTGCCAAAAACATGGCTGAAGGCGAAATGCGCAAGGTAACCGGCGGCCTGGGTTTCCCCATGTAAGGGCCGACACTACCCACCCTTCTCATCTATGAAACGTAGCCACGCACTGCTGCCCGCCTTGCTGTGCCACCTGCTGCCTATGCTGCAGGCTGAGCCGGTGCAGGTAGCTGTGCTGCCGGCCAAAATTGTGCCGGAGCAGGCTACGACACTCCACCTGGAAAACGGCATTATTTCCCACCTGGCAGATGCCACCGGCCGCCTGGAGGCCGGCGCCACCATTGCTGTGCTGAATGAGGAACGCACAGCCCAGGATCGCGAAGAAATGGAGCTAAAAGTCGCCCGCGAGGAAATGCGCCTGCGCGATGAGCTCCGTAAGCTGCACAACCAGCGCAGCAAGGTGGAATTCTTCCTGAAACTCTCTCCCCGGGAGCGGCAATACGCCAACCGGCTGGGAGCAGAAGACATGCCCCCCACCCCGGAATCGCTGAACGATATTGACAGCCGCATGGAGCTGCTGCAGCGGGAAATGAACAGCACTCCGCGCCTGATGCGGCAGGAGTTTGAGCGCAACCACGCCAAGCTCACCCTCAAAATGCCTTTTGCCGGGCGCCTGCAATACCATTTCACCCTGCCCAGAGACCCCGCTGCCCCCTTTGAGTTCCACAACCTGCCGGGGCGTCCCTTCGCCTCAGTGTGCGATGATTCCGCCTTCTACATCACCATCAACCTGAGCAAGGCCGAGCTCACCCAGCTGCCGGAGCAGAACTTCAGCGTATCCGTCAGCCTGCCGGAGGGCAAAGTGCTGACCGGCCAGTACGCCCGCCGCAGTGTGGAGAAGAACAGCTCCAGCGGCGGTGATATGCTGGTCTATTACTTCAGGGTGCCGGAGGCCGATAAGGAAATCGCCTACAGCATGCTGGGCAGCAATGCCAAGGCCCGCCTGGTGTACGATGCCGGCGAAAATGTGCAGTACGTCAGCAAGCTGGAGCTTATTTCCCATCCGGAAGCCGCCGACTGCGAAAACTGGGAGCAGCTGATACAGCGGCTCTACCCCTCGCACGACCTCATCCTCATCGGCGAGCGAAACATCATCATCCGGCCTCGCAAGAACTGAAGCCATGGAACTGGTATGCGATAACATCTCCTTTGCCTACAATCGCGGTGTGCCGGTTTTCAGTGGTTTCTCCCATGTGTTCAAGCCCGGCATTACCGTGCTCAAAGGTTATTCCGGCTCCGGCAAGACCACCTTGCTCAAGCTGCTGGCCGGGTATCTGCAGGTAAACAGCGGCTGCATCATCACCCCCACCGGGCTGAAGGTGACCAGCCGCCGCTACCACCAGCGGGATGTGGCCTACATGTTTCAGGGCATCAACCTACTGCCGCTCATGAGCGTGGAGCGCAACCTGCACCTAGCCGCTGAAATGGCCATGCTGCCGCGCCGGGAATGGAAACCGCGCTGCGAGGCCCTGCTGCACGACCTGGGGCTGCTGGAGCTTCGCCACCGCCGCGCCGATAAGCTTTCCGGTGGTCAGGCTCAGCGCGCAGCCCTGGCGCGCACCCTCATGAAGGATGCCCCCACCGTCCTGCTGGATGAACCGACCTCCGGTCTGGATGATACCAACACCAATATCATCAAACAGCTGATTCTCAAGGATGCCG
>JAGBZE010000045.1 GCA_017628435.1 Akkermansia sp. | reverse complement strand
CGGCAACCAACAATGCGGCCCCGATATGAAGTACGGCGTCAGCATCACCGATGCCTGCATCGACTGGAACGGCACGCTCGGCATGTTCGATATTCTGGCAGCAGGTGTTCGTGCCCGCCGCGCCAGGAAAGCCTGAAAAATCAAATCACACACATTGCAGAAATCCCCGCATTCTCTGAATGCGGGGATTTTCATTATGAAAGGGCCTTACGAGTCCTCCTCAGCAGCGGCTTTCCGCCTCTTCTGAGCCTTCAGTTTCTGCTGCTCCTTCTTGTATGCCTGAAGCTGCTTCTTCCATTCGTACATATTCACACCACCGGAAGCGGCTACGAAATTACCATCGGCATCCACAATGCAGAGTGAGGGGAAACCCAGGTTCGGATACTGCACACCGGGGATTTCCCCCAGCTCGCCGGGCATCACACCGGGGATGTTGTAATCACTATCCTTCATGTACTGCTTCACCACGTCCACCTCTTCCTGCCCCAGGAAGACAAGCTCCATCTTGGCTCCCTTCATCTTGCTATAATCCTTCAGCAGCTTGGGCACAATCATCTTGCAGGGCACGCACCAGCTGGCAGAACGCAGAAATCCATAGTACTTGGCCTTCAGGTTAGGCTTCTTCTTTGTGAGATACTTACCCTTGGACAGCACCTCTGCCACCGCAGAAAGCGATTTCTCCGTCTTCTCAGCATTGTCGGTCTTCTCCTTTCCCTTCTGCACGGCAGAAACCGGCTCGTCGATTTCTTCGTCAATCTCCTGGGCATAGGCCAACGGCATGCCGCACAACAGAACAAGAATCAGATATAAGGGCTTCATCGCACAGGCAATATACCATGTCCCCCTGCCCCTTGGCAACGATAAAAAAACGCCCCAGAAAAAGATTAGGGGCTACGCATCACATCAATGGCAAGGCTCCCGGTAAACAGGAATAGCACGACTCCCCATCCTTGAGCAGAGTGTCCGTCAGAGGTATGTATTTTACTTGGCGCAGCAGAAAGGCGGAAAAAATCCAGCGGCGTTTCACATGTGTCCCAAAGATTATGGGAAAATAGTCACAAACGATATAGAGGCATAGTGTTCTGTGTGAAAAATCGTAGAGGGGTATCACTAGCCTCACCATCGGCAGTAAGCATTCATTCGTGGCTCTATCGGCGTAAGCCGCTAACTTTCGATTCGTCAATCGTAAATTGTCAATTGTCAATCCACGTGTGCCAAATCTTTGGGACACGTATGGCGGCGTTTCCTATGTTTAACAAAAAGCTTCCTGCCAACACCGGCAGGAAGCTTTTTCAGGGTTTTACAAATGATAAGCGGCTGACTTCAGACAGATTCTGCTTCTGACGCGTTGCGGGCAGTGGAGATGCAGAGCTCCACGATTTCCATCTGGCGCTCCAATTCCTCATCGCCCGTCACCATATGCTCACGGGCCTGGGCCAGCAGCTCCTCAGCATGCTGCAGCTCGCCGGCATCCACACTGTGCATAGCCAGAGCCACGCAGCACAAGGCATCATTCAGTGCCGCGCCTCGCTGCCAGTACTCCTCTGCCGCAGCAGAATCCTGTCGCACCCCCTCACCGCGGGAACAGCAGATACCCAGGTGATACAGCGCACGGGTATCGCCCATCTCCAGGGCGCGATTGAAATAATCCACCGCGCGCTTGAAATTGCGACGCGTACCCAGACCTTCATAATAATGCAGACCTACCATGAACGTGCCATAGGAATCCCCCAGATTGGCCGCTTTCTGGAAATAACGCAGGGCAATCTCATCATCCTGCCGCACCCCGGCACCCAGGGCATACGCTTGAGCCAGCTCCAGGCAGCACTCAGAATCGGAAGGGGCCAGCCGGTGCAGCTTCTGGAAACATTTGACGGCCGCGGCATCATCGCCCAGTTCCTGGCACACCATGCCCAGCAGATCATACACCGCGGCACTCGGATTCACCCGCTCCGCGCGCTCCAGCAGCTCGCGAGCCTCGGCATAAGGAAGTTCCTCATTCTCTTCTCGCCCCAGCAGCACACGGGCAAGATAAAAACAACACCCCTCATTTCCGGCTTCAATCGCCTTGCGATAATGTTCCTCTGCCAGCTTATTATCCTCCAGGCCAGGCAGCCCTGGTTCATAAATCATACCCAGCATGCAGTGCGCATCCCCCGGGGACTCGTCCAGCAGCTCCTCCGCCCACTGCACCAGCCGCTGCCAATCACAATCGGCAGCATCGCCATTCATCGCCCAGGCAAAATAACACCGCCGCGCCTGCGTATTCCCCTTTTTCACCAGCGCATTCAGCCATTCAAGCGGCACACCCTCCAGCGGTGCCGCCGTCTCCATCACAATCACCTGGATAAACTCCAGCTGCGCCTCCTCATCCCCCGCCATCCCCCGGCGGTACAACTCATTCAGATAATCCTCTATCGTGTTACGCTTCTTAGCCATGCCCCTACCTTATCCAAGCAGAAAACGTTGGGCAAGCAAAATCGGTTATTCGTAGGCCAACAATATCTTGAACATAGCCTGATTTTTGCTAGAATACACACAGCTTACAACGCACGATGGATTTAAGATTTGACACATCCCTGGTAGCTGGCTACAAAAGCGCCGCACAGATTGCGCGGGTACTGACAGAAGACTGGCTCACCCGCAACATGTACTGCCCCATCTGCGGCGCTGAATCCATCCAGTCCGCCGAACCCAACGCCCCCGTCAAAGACTACGTCTGCCGAAACTGCCGCGAATAGGGCTTGTTGCCTGAGAATCTTCGTGATTAAATGCATAAAAACTACACCATGAATACAACACCAGATGATTTCCTTAAAATTTCAGCGAAAGAAATCAAACATTGGGCAGAT
>JAGBZE010000044.1 GCA_017628435.1 Akkermansia sp. | reverse complement strand
TTCCCCCTCCTCCTCCTCCTACGTCACCAGTGGCGGCGCGATTTATGGGGGCTCTTACAGCACCATCACGCTGAGCAACAATGGCAGCGTGACCTTCAGCGGGAATACGGCATCTGGCCAATACACCCACGGCGGCGCGATTTATGGGGACGTCCACAGTACCATCACGCTGAGCAATAACGGGAGCGTGACGTTCAGCGGGAATACGGCGTTTGCTTCCTCCTCCTACTTCGCCGCCTCCGGCGGCGCGATTTATACACGAGGCGACCTGAGTATCCGGAACAATGATTCAGTGGAATTCTACCAGAATGCCGAGGTAGAGAACGGCAATACCTACCGCCTGCGCAGTATTTATGCAGACGGTGGTAGTGATGATGAGATATCTCTTTCTGCCGCAGCGGGGAAGAGTATCACCTTCCGGGATTCGGTTTACATAGCCTCCGGCAGCACAGTGAATCTGAATGCGGATTATACCTATCTGGACGAAGAGGGTGAATCCGTTACCATCAGACAGACGGGTGATATCATCTTCACCGGTGCTACCACGGTGGATGACTTGTACACCGTGAAAGGCAATGTAGCCGGTACGACGAAGGAAATACGACTCTCCCGCACCACAGAGGTGAATACCTTGACTAACCTTTATGGTGGGCGACTGCGCGTGGAGGAGGGCGCCATCTACCAGGGCCAGGGTATCACCGCCATGAAAGGTTCTGGTGCCACGGTGCGTGTGCAGAATGCTACGCTGAGCCAGGTGGGGTATGACCTGATCTTCAACGCCGGAACGGCACTGGAGGTGGCGGGAAACAGCACCATCCGTGGCAATGTGAGTCTGTTGGCTGACAGCTTGTTCAAGCTGGAGCAGTCGGCGACGCTGAGTCTTCATGAAACACTGCAGGCAGATGCTGCCACTCTGACGGTGCAGGGCACAGCCCTGCTGACAGGTAGTTCCACGCTGAATGCAAGCCTGACCCTGGCAGATGGCGCTACGCTGGATATGATGAGTCTGGATACCGGGGCGGTGACCATCAACGGTGCTCTGACCTTAGGCGGACAGGTGAAGATGGGCGAAAATCTGCTGGCTACGGTGGAAGCCCTTACCTGCTGGGAACCCGGCCTGGTTCTCTTCACCGGGCTGACGAATCTTGTACTGCCGGTGGCTGCAAGCGAGCTGGAAAGCGACCGTGTGCTGGCAAGCTCCGTGTTCAGCAATGTGGAGAATCCCGACCTGTACGTGACCTACCATGTAGTGGATAACGTGGGCAGCCTGATGGTGATGAATGTACCCGAGCCGACCACGATAAGCCTTAGCTTAGCTGCATTGGTTGCTCTCGCCGCCCGCCGCCGCCGTCGCTGAGGCTACTTTGACATGCGAAGGCCGACGAGGCTAGCAAAGTAAAATCCCCTGCCGCGTTCCTGACGGAGCGCGGCAGCGTTGCTTCGGAACAACTGCGCCCGAGAGATAAGCCTCCCCCACGCCCGCCAGTCAATCTCCTGCGCTCTTTTATTATTGCCTGTCAGAATGATTCTGATGAGTGAATAATGAAATTGAGCTTGGTCGCTAAGGGATAAAATTTCCAAGGAGGGTATATAAGTTTTCATTAGCGCTTGCAAGGTTGTTTTATATGGGATATAATGTGGGCATGGTGAAAGGTTGGAAAATTACCCGCTCTGATGATGCAGCTGTAGTTTCGGCACAGCCGCGGCAGGGGGCTGTTGTCTGGGATGATAACGAGGATGCAGAGCTGGAGAAACTTTCCAGGAAAGCGACTGAGACTGCCAGGAAGAGTCTTGCCCAAATATGCAGGGATAAGGCGCAGGAACGCCGTAAACAAATGCTGGAAGAATTGCGCGCAGCCCGATGACTTTGCCTGCTGCTCAGCCGCGTCTTATTATACTGGCCGGGCCAAATGGCTCAGGAAAGACGACTTTTGCCACCCAGCTTATGGAGCACCAGTGGGGGCAAGGGTGCCGGTTTCTGAATGCCGATGAACTGGCAGAGCGACTCGGGGGCTGGAATGATGTGGCGAATATCGCGCAAGCTCAGCAACTTATCAGGGCTGACTTGCAGGGGGCGATTCAGGCGCGGGATGATATTATGTATGAGACGGTTTTTTCTCATCCTTCTAAATTAGACCTTATTCGTCAGGCTCGGGAGGCGGGGTATTTTATTCGTTTGTTTTTTGTTTGTACGGAATCGCCTCGCATTAATATTGACCGGGTAGCAGAGCGTTTTGCCAAAGGTGGCCACGGTGTGCCGGGTGATAAGGTAAACAGCCGATATCACCGGGCTCTGATGTATGGAGCGGAAGCGCTGCGCCTGGTGCAGCGCGGCTATGTATATGATAACACTAAATCTGCCGCAGTGAATGATCAGACCTACGATTTGCTTTTCCGCACGATTGAGGGGCAGAGTATAAAGTTATATTCTAACCCTGAAACATGGTCGCAGACTTACCAGTATTTTTTGCATGATCTCCTGACCGGAGAAGAAGAACGAGATTTGAAGTAAGAAGGGTAAATTTCTCTGTCGCCACGGTTTTCACTTCATACATTCCACTTCCCCCATCGTAATTCTGCTTACTCCGGAAGCCTGGCCACGAGTTTATCCCAGCGCTGTTTGGCCTCGAGGATGGCCTCGGTGGTGACGGAGGAGGAGAGCTCCCAGGTGAGTGGCATGCGCTGGTTGAAGTAGGCGGGGAGCAGGTGGTCGAAGTCGACACAGCCGCCCTGGAAGGGAGCGCGGTGGTCGCGGCTGGGCCATTGTACGTCGTTCACATGCGCGCCGTACAGATAGGGCTGGAGGCTGCGCAGGTATTGGTCGTGATTGAGGAGCAGGAGATTGTGCTTGCGCTGGATGTGGCCGAAATCGTGCCAGTAGCGCACATGCGGATTATCGGCAAATTCTGCCATGAGCCGGGGCATTTCCCATTCGCCGGGAACCTGCTCAAAGTGGCTGCGGCCTTCCACGCCGAGCACGAGGTTCAGTTTGGCAGCCTGTTCAGTCAGGGTGTGCAGGGCCTGGCGGGCGCGCTCGTAGTAGAGCGGGGCCTGGCGGGCGCGGCGGCGCACCAGTTCGCCCTTGCGGAGGGCGTATTCCTTGCTTCCCACCCATTCATTGCGCAGCTTGCGCTCCAGCTCGCGGGTGGGGTGAATGCTTTTCATGAGCTCCACGTTGCCCATGTGCAGCACCACATACTGAGCCCCCAGGCGGGAGGCTACCATGAGTGTTTCCTGGGTGAGGCGCATGGCTCGCTCACGTGCTTCCGGGCGGTGGGAGGTGAAGGGGTAGGCATCCGGTACGTCTCCCTGCACCTCAATGGGGGCGGGGCAGAAATTGTGTACCCCTGCCACCTTGATGCGTCCGCCGTCCACCGCCTTGATGAGCCCTGGTAACAAATCCAGACTCAGGCCGTGCGAGGCTTCGATGTATTCGAAGCCGAGTTCGCGGATTTCATCGCACATGGCCCCGCCGTCCTTGTGGCGGCGGCTGTTCCAGCAGGTGGAAAAAACGTTCACGG
>JAGBZE010000043.1 GCA_017628435.1 Akkermansia sp. | reverse complement strand
TGGAGTCGTCTACCTCGTCGGGGCTCACGTCGTCCCAGCCCATCCGCAGGCTGCCCTCCTCGCGGCATCTCTCCAGCAGATCGGCCACGCCACCTGTCTTGAGCCCCATCTTCCACACGCGCGGGCGCGGGTTTCCGGGCGGTGCGAGGTGAAGGTGTAGGCATCCGGCGCATCGCCGGGCACTTCCATGGGGGCAGGGCAGAAATTGTGTACGCCGGCTACTTTGATGCGGCCACTGTCCACCGCTTTGATGATACCCGGCAGCATATCGAGGCTGAGGCCGTGGGAGGCTTCGATGTATTCGAAGCCCAGTTCGCGGATTTCATCGCACATGGCCCCGCCGTCCTTGTGGCGGCGGCTGTTCCAGCAGGTGGAAAAAACGTTCACGGGGGGATTGTAGTAACAAATCGCCCGGGAATCAAGCCCGTTGTTGACTTTTCTGCGCTATGCGCGTATAATCCCGCGCGTGAGCGATTACCAGCAGAGAAAACAGGATTTCAAGCCGAAATACAAGGATAAGAAGCGCCCGCAGGGTGGCAGCACTGCACCGCGTGTGCGTGCGTTCAAGACTGCCGATGCGCCGGAGGGCAGCGAGAACTGGGTGCGCCCGTGGGTGCAGCTTAAGTATTTTACCTATAATCCTGCCGTGTTCCCGCGCATGCTGGGGGCGGTGAGCCCGGACGCCGTGCAGGGAGGCCTTATCAATGTATACGACAAGAACGGCGACCTGTTCGGTGGCGGTTTCTGGAACCCGCAGAGCCGCACCCCGCTGCGCATGCTGGCTCATGGCCCCGAGGTGCTCAAGGAAAAAGACCTGGAACAGGCTATCCGCAAGGCTGTGACCTGGCGCCGCCAGGATTGCCAGCTGGAGGAAACCACCAACGCCTACCGCGTGATTCACGGTGACTCCGATGGCCTGGGTGGCCTGATTGTGGACCGCTACGCCGATGTGCTGAGCCTGGAGGTGACGACGCTGGGTGTGTGGCTGCGTCTGCCGCAGTGGCTGCCGCTGCTGCATGAACTCTGCGGCACCAAGCGCCATGTGATTACCGTGGATGAGGGGATTGCCCGCATGGAGGGAATAGATGTGAGTAAGGCTCCCACCAGCGAGCCGGTGCACAAGGTGCGCATTGTGGAAAACGGTGTGAACTTCGAGGTGGATTTTGCCCAGGGGCACAAGACCGGTTTCTTCTGCGACCAGCGCGATAACCGCCTGAAGCTTTCGAAGCTGGTGGAGGGCAAGACCATGCTGGACCTCTGCTGCTACTCCGGCGGCTTCTCCATTTACTCCAAGCTGCACGGCGGTGCTGCCGAGGTGACGGCGGTGGACCTGGACGAGAAGGCTATTCTGATGGCGAAGCGCAATGCCAACATCAATGTTCAGAACGGCCCCCTGCGCATCGACTTTGTGCATGCTGATGCTTTCGTGTATGCCCGCCAGATGGTGCGCAACGGCAAGATGTTCGATGTGGTGCTGCTCGACCCGCCCAAGTTTGTGCTCGGGCGTGATGAGGAAAAGGAGGAGGGCCTTAAGAAGTACAATGACCTCAACATGCTTGGCCTGCAGTGTGTGCGCCGCGGCGGCTTGTTCGTGACCTGCTCCTGCAGCGGGCTGGTGAGCCCGGCAGAGTTCGAGAAGGTGGTCATCAAGGCCGCGCAGCGTCTGGGCCGCCGCCTGCAGATTCTGGACATGACCGGCCCCGGCTGGGATCATCCCTTCCTTTCCACCTATCCGGAGGGGCGTTATCTGAAAGTTCTCTGGGCTCGCGTCCTGGTATGATTTTCACACTTGTTATCGGTCTGGCCCTGGCCTTTGTGCTGGGGATGGTGGCGCAGCAGTTGAAGCTCTCGCCACTGGTGGGCTACCTGGTGGCCGGCATGCTGGCAGCCCAGCCCTGGTGGGGGCACCCGGTAGACCAGCATGTGGTGGAGGAATTCTCCCACATCGGCGTGGTGCTGCTGCTCTTTGGCGTGGGGCTCCATTTCCATTTCAAGGATTTGCTGGCGGTGCGCAAGGTGGCCGTGCCCGGTGCGGTGACCTGCAGTCTGCTGTGGACGGGTATCGGCGGCCTGGTGTACTACCTTTGCGGCGGTTCCGGCGGCTGGGTGGCTGCGGCCATTTTCGGCATGTGCGTGTGCGTATCCAGCACAGTGGTGCTCACCCGCGTGCTGGAGGATAACAAGATGCTGCAGACCCCTGCGGGGCACACGGCGCTGGGCTGGCTGGTGGTGGAGGACTTGTTCACCATCATTCTGCTGGTGCTCATGCCGGTCATGTTCGGGAATGATGAGCTGCTGCCGGCCCTGGGCGGCATGGCGGTGAAGCTGACCCTGCTGGTGCTCATCGTGGCGCTGCTGGGTAAGCGTATCATCACCAGGGTGCTCACCTTTGTGGCCCGCAACGGCTCGGATGAGCTCTTTACGCTCGGGGTGCTGGTGATTGCCCTGGGTATTGCCGTGCTTTCCTCTTATGTGTTCAACGCCTCCATGGAGTTCGGTGCTTTCCTTTCCGGCATGGTGGTGGGGCAGAGCAAGTTTGCCAGTCGCGCCGCGAGCGATGCTCTTCCCATGCGCGATGCCTTTGCCGTGCTTTTCTTTGTGTCGGTGGGTATGGGGTTCCAGATGGGAGGCCTGGTGGAATACTGGCCGCTGGCGCTGGGCACCACGCTGTATGTGCTGCTCATCAAGCCGGTCACGGGTTATATCGTAATCCGCCTGCTGCGTCGTCCGGCGCGTCTGGGCGTGGTAGTGGGTGGCGCTCTGGCGCAGATTGGTGAATTTTCCTTCATCCTGGCCACGCTGGCTGCCAGCACATACGGTGTGCTGCCGCTGTATGCTGCCAATGTGATTACGGGTGCGGCCATCATCTCCATCACGCTGAATGCGGCACTGTTCCGCTATGTGCCCAAGGTCATTCAGCTGCTGGAGAAGAATGCGCCGGTAGCGCCGGATGCCGCCCGCCATGTGCCGGCTCCGCGTGAGGAAGTAGACCGCGTGATTGTGGTGGGCTATGGCCCCAGCGGGCAGATTATGACTGACCTGCTGCGCAAGTACGATGTGGAGGTCGTGGTGCTGGAAATGAATATCGACACCGTGACACGTCTGAATAAAGAGGGCATACCCGCTCTGCATGGCGATGCCCGCCTGCGCCACATCCTGAAACTGGCCGGCGTGGAGCAGGCCAAGGCTATCATGGTGACAGCCGCCGCAGCTCCTTCCAAGGAAATTGCTGCTGCCGCCCGAAGCCTGAACAAGAAGATAGAGGTGATGGCCTACACCACCTATATGAATCAGGCACAGGAGCTCCGCACCGGCGGCCATTATGTGTTCTCCGGTGAGGAAGAGGTGGCGCTTTCCATGTCTTCCACCCTTCTGCGGCAGATGGGCGCTACGGACGAGCAGGTGACCCGCGAGCGCGTGGCTACCCGCCGCCGCCTGGCCGGATTACCCCCTGAGGAATTGGCGGATATGTAGTAAATTTTTTTGAAAAAGCGGGCCGACCAGCTTGCAAAAAAGCGGGGGCGGGTGTAGTATGGTAGCATATTACACCCGCTCTCTTTCTCTATGATTTTCACACTTGTCATTGGTCTTACGCTGGCGCTGGTGCTGGGCATGGTCGCGCAGAAGCTGAAGCTTTCACCGCTGGTGGGGTATCTGGTGGCCGGCATGCTGGCTGCGCAGCCCTGGTGGGGCGAGCCGGTGGATGCGCATGTGGTGGAGGATTTTTCGCACATCGGCGTGGTGCTGCTGCTCTTCGGTGTGGGTTTGCAGTTTCATATCAAGGACCTGCTGGCGGTGCAGAAGGTGGCTGTGCCGGGGGCTCTGGTGTGCATGCTGACCGTATCGCTCCTGGGTATGGTGGCCTTCCATTTCCTGGGCATGGGTGATGTTTCGTGGGTGAACAGTCTGATGTTCGGCCTCTGCGTATGCGTGTCCAGTACGGTGGTGCTCACCCGTGTGCTGGGGGATAACCGCGTGCTGCAGACCCCCACCGGGCATACGGCGCTGGGCTGGCTGGTGGTGGAGGATATGTTCACCATTATCCTGCTGGTACTGCTACCGGCCATTTTCGGCGGGCAGGAACTGGTGCCGGCTCTGGGTATGATGGCGGTGAAACTCACCCTGCTGGTGGTTGTCGTGGCGCTTTTCGGCCGGAAACTCATTAAGGGCGTGCTTACCTACATTTCCCGCCATTGTTCCGATGAGCTCTTTACCCTGGCAGTGCTGGTGTGTGCCCTGGGTATTGCCGTGCTTTCGGCCACGGTATTCAACGCCTCCATGGAGTTTGGTGCCTTCCTCTCCGGCATGGTGGT
>JAGBZE010000042.1 GCA_017628435.1 Akkermansia sp. | reverse complement strand
ATGGTTCTCGTCTATCTGACGCCACGTCGTCTTGCGCTTAACGTCTATGAGGTGATGTATCTGTTCCTTGTTTCGACTGCGACGGTGAGGTGCAAGTTCTGTAAACAATGACTTTAAACCTGGTCGGTATTCGGGAGAAAACAGGGGAAAGGAGTCAATGAAATCAAGCAGCTGCTTGAATTGAGCATCTACATCAGTCGGGCGATTATAGGGATAGTCGGTCATATATTTAAGTGGACGCAGTTTTTTGCTACCTGTTCAATGAAATAACGACATAAATCTGCTTCTGGGAGCCGTTCATTCAAGGGCACTAGTAATTTCACCAACTCCTGTCACAATTTCCATCGCAGTAGTTCCGGACGGCTTCCGCTTGGGAATGGACATTTTGCTTACAACATTCGGCATTGAAAAAGATGAGGTCGTTAGCCAGGTTGCCGCAAAAGGAGTAACCTTGCAGCTGATGGACGCTGCTTTGGGCAATATCCTTGTCAAAGTCGATGCGGTCACAACGCAACTCACATTCGCGGACGATGGGGGCGGCAATGCGGATGGAGATGGCTTGTTTTGCCAACAGCTTTTCCAAAGGATTCAGCTGATGATTGGCATCAACGAAGGACTTCTGAAATCTGGCGAAATCGGCAGTTATACCGGTGGTATAATATGGGAACATATATTTTATAGGGTTTAGTGTTGGGGGTGATAATTCGGAATTCAGAAATCTCCTTAATCATGAAGCGCATGAATGGAGGAAATTCTTCTTTCCTTGGCGGCATTTTAGCACGTTGTATCTGCTTGTCTACCGAAAAAATCATATGCCGCAAAAATTCCTCCGGCACGAGTCTCCTATCTCCTCAAATCGGGAGTTTAAGAATTCCCGAATTTCGGGAATTGATGTGTGATTATTCCCAAATTTACAAAAGGATGGAGTCTATGATAAACGTCCCTTTACAAGCAGGATATAGGATAGCCCAGGGCCCCAGCTTCATTCAACACATCGATACGGGAGGAGGTGCAAAGGACTATACCAGGGTGCATTCCGTTAAGCGCGGGTGGGATGTGGCGCATGCCCTTTAAGTCTCCCGGCATGGGGCGGCTGCTATGCTTGACTTCCATGGGGTACAGACACTGATTATACTCCAGTAGAAAATCGACCTCCGCACCATCGAGGTTCCGAAAATAGTAGAGCTGAGGGTCTATGCCGGCATTGGTGAAGCTGCGCAGGAGCTGGCCGTACACCCAGGTTTCGAGCATCGCTCCAGCCAGAGGACCGCGAGACAGGTCTGCAGCGCTCTGGCAACCAGCCAGCCAGGAACACAACCCGGTATCGAGGAAATACAGCTTAGAACTTTTAGTCAGGCGTTTCAGACTATTGGAATGGTATGGTTTCAACAGCGATACAATACCCGATGTTTCGAGAATGGACACCCAGGACGCCGCGGTTTTGGGCGAAATACCGGCATCGCGAGCCAGATCGCTGTACACAAGCTGCTGCCCGGTCCGCAACGCAGCGGAGCGCATAAGGGTGACAAAGGCGCTCTTATCCCCCACCTGAGAAAGGCTCTGCACATCGCGTTCCACATAAGTCTGCAGGTAGGAATTGAAGAAGTCGCGCACAGGCATCTGAGGGTACTGAATCAGCTGGGGATAACCACCACGCCAGATGCGTTCGTAAAGTGAAGCAACCCCACAGGTACCATGCAAGGGCGAGGTTTCCGAAAGCGTTTCGGGCAGAAAGAAAGCCGCGTCAGCCCCCTGCCCCAGCATCTCTTGCTGAGAAAGGCTCATAAGCTCAAGCACCCCGATACGCCCGGCCAGACTCTCAGTCACGCCTTTCATCATATGGAAACGCTGAGAGCCCGTCAGCCAGTACATGCCGGGGCGGCGATTGGCATCCACGCGCACCTTGATGGCTCGCAAAAGTTCCGGAGCATACTGGATCTCATCGATACACAGAGGTTCTCCGTGCCGGTCCAGGAACCCGTTAGGATCTTCTTTTGCCCTCGCTGCCTCCACATAGTCATCCAGAGTCACATAGTTCATACCCTCAGGCAGCATGCTGCGCAGCAAGGTAGATTTGCCTACCTGGCGCGCGCCAGTAAGCATCACACAAGGGAAATAGCCAGCTAATTCCTCAATCTTACTTCTCAGGGTTCGTTCGTATATCCGCAGAGGCTCCATGCCCACATTATGCCTCAAATCGGGAGGATAAGCAAGCAAATTCCCGAAATTCGGGAATGCCTAGACTCCCGAATTTCGGGAATTGACACCTTTTTATTCCAATTTTGAGGTATTTTCCCGCACGTGCCAAAGCGAGGCCACAAGCCCATATATGAGAAGAAGCGGATAACATATTCCTCCCAGCCCCGGCAAAGCCGGGCACTTCCCACTTCCCACCTCGCACTTCGACATTGCATTGTCGCGCTGAGTTCTTGACTTTTGGGTGATGCTGTGAGAAACTCGGGGCGTGCTCGATATCTGTCTTCTGGGAACCGGCGGGACACTGCCGCTGGTGAATCGCTGGCTCACCTCGCTGATGGTGCGCTACCAGGGGCACAGCGTGCTGATTGATTGCGGGGAGGGCACGCAGATTGCCGCCCAGCGCGTGGGGATGAGCCTGAAACAGGTGGATAAGATTCTCATCACGCACCTGCATGCTGACCATATTTCCGGGCTGCCGGGGCTGCTGCTGACCATGGGCAACATGGGCCGCGAGGAGGAGCTTTCCATCATCGGCCCGGTGGGCACGGAGCGTGTGGTGAATGCGCTGCGCACCATTGCGCCGAACCTGCCTTTCGATATCCGCGTGAGCGAGCTGGAGACGCCGGAGGAGACGATGTTTTTCCTGGATTGCGATATTCATGCCTTCCAGGTGCACCACGGTGTGCCCTGCTATGGCTACAGCTTCACCCTGCCGCGCGCGGGTAAGTTCGATGCGGCGCGTGCCCGCGAACAGGGGATTCCGATGGAGTTCTGGGGCCGCCTGCAGAAGAAGGGCGAGACGATTGAGCACGAGGGCCGCGTCTTTACGCCGGATATGGTGCTGGGGCCGCCGCGCCGGGGGCTGAAGCTGACCTACTGCACAGATACCCGCCCGGTGCCGGCAATTGCTGCCGCCGCCAAGGATTCTGATTTGTTTATCTGCGAGGGCATGTATGGCGAGGACGAGATGCTGCCGAAGGCGCGGGAGAACCGCCATATGCTTTTCAGCGAGGCCGCCCGCCTGGCCGCCGATGCCGGCGGCGTGAAGGAGCTCTGGCTCACCCATTTCAGCCCCAGCCTGCCGAACCCCAAGGCCTACCGCGATGTGGCCCGTGCCATTTTCCCGAACACGGAGGTTCCCCGCGACGGGTGGTGCAAGACGCTGCAGTTCGACGAGTCGAACTGATTGAGGACAGGGGATTTTGGATGTGTTGAATTCCGCAGGCTTCCAGCCCGCCTGACTTTTCACTTCATAATTCGCACTTCGGAATTCGTAATTCGTACTTCCCCTCTCCTCTTTCTTTGCCTATAGAATGATTCTAAAGTAGAGTGTTTGGGGATATTGCCCGGCGGACGAAGTTAAAATAACGCCGAGGTTTATTTTAACTTCGAGGCCTAAAATGAAATATCTCGTCGTGTTATTTTAACTTTTGGATCGAAAATAAAATTGACAGGCCTTCTATTTTAACTTAGACTGTTGACATGAAAAGACGAGACTCTGGCAGATATGTTACCACCAGCACAGTGGGAGAGCGGGTTCAGGCCTATGTGCCTCACGCTCTTCCGCCGCATCCGCTGCCGCAACTCTCAGTCAGCGCCCAGCAGCTGTTTACCGAGGCGGTAAAGGCATTGACCGAACTGGAGACCATGGGACAGCATTTGCCCGGCATGGAACCGTTCATCTACACCTATGTCCGAAAAGAAGCCGTTCTCTCCTCGATGATTGAAGGCACACAGTCATCGCTGAGCGATTTATTACTTTACGAGCAGGGAGACTATACAGAGACATCTACAGATGATGTAGCAGAAGTCAGCCACTATGTCTCTGCCATGCAGTTAGGCATGCAGCGGATGGCGGAGGGGTACCCTGTGTCCTTGCGGCTCATTCGGGAGCTGCATGCAGAGCTGCTGCGCCAAGGACGCGGTGCTACCAAAATGCCAGGAGAGTTCCGCCAGAGCCAGAACTGGATTGGAGGCACACGCCCCGGAAATGCAGCCTATGTCCCCCCGCCCCCGCAGGAGCTGATGCAGTGCATGGGGGAGCTGGAAATGTTTATCAATACAGAGGACTCTATACATCCCCTGCTGAAGGCGGCTATGGTGCATGTACAGTTCGAAAGCATTCACCCCTTTCTTGATGGCAATGGAAGAGTCGGGAGACTTCTGATTCAAATGATGCTTTGCCGAAGCGGGTTGCTCAGTAAGCCTCTTCTGTACCTCAGCCTGTTCTTCAAGCAACACCGGCAGGAATATTATCGACTTCTTGGGCGTATCCGGGAGGACGGCGATTGGGAAGCTTGGATTGAATATTTCCTTGAGGCTGTTGTCGTGACGGCGAGAGATGCCGTGGCCAACATCGTCACACTCAGACGGCAGATGGCCGAGCACGCAGAATGGGTAACCGCCCAAGGCCGCATGAGGAAGAGCGCCGCCGCAGTGCTGGCAATCCTGCAGCGCTGCATCGTCATCCGCCCGCTGATTCTTGCACGAGAAGCGGAACTGGCGCCAGCCACCGTGTATAAAATCCTTCAGAAAATGGAAGAGCACGGGCTGGTGCTCCAAAACGCTACATCCACAAGAAACCGTGTATACACGTACGTTCCCTATCACCACATGCTGGAGGATTCCCAAGCCCCGAAACTAAAATAACGCCGAGGGTTATTTTAAATTCGAGGGCTAAAATAAAATGACGAGTAGTTTCCTGGGGGATTTTCCGGGGGAAAGGAGCATTCAAGAGGGTGGGCAGAGGAAATTTCTAATTTTTTCCTATTTATTTGAACGGATTTGCTGCGGGGTGCATCTATACCTACAGAAGAAGCCCCCGACGCGCGATTATGAGAGGGGTTCATTCAAGTCTTTTTCATGTAGTTTCATAGTTGATTAGAGAGTGAGGTCGGGTTCCCGAAAGGGAGCCCGGCCTTATTTTTGGGGATATAGGATTTACAAAGGGCAATGTACAATTGGGGCGCCTCCAGGAGCTCGAGATGGCGATTTGCAGGAATGCAGATTTCAGAACGCAGAATGCAGAATAAGCAGCTAGTGCGCCGCCATCAGGCGAGGCTCTGCGGGATGAAGGCGGCGGTATCGGTGGCGCGGATGGCGCGGGGGTAGCCGGAGGCGGCCCAGGCGGATTCGGCAGCGAGGCCGCAGACATAGGCACCGGCGGCAGCGGCGCGGTGGGGGGACAGCCCCTGGGCGGCAAGGGCACCGATGACGCCGGCGAGCACATCGCCCTGCCCGCCGTTGGCCATGAAGGGGCCGCCGGTGGTGTTGTAGAGCACCTGCGTGCGGTCGGCGATGATGGTGCGGGCGCCTTTCAGCAGCAGGGTGCAATCATGCTGCGCCAGATAACGCGCCACCACCTCGCGGCGCGAAGCGGCGGGGCGAGGGTCGAGCCGACGCATCTCACCCGGGTGCGGGGTCAGAATCCAGTTCGGCTGCGGTTGCCAGCCATTTGCCGCGGCGGTGTTCAGGGCATCGGCATCCAGCACCACGGTGCCTTCAAACTCCATAGCCAGGCGGCGCAGGGATTCTGCCGCCACCGGCTGCACCTCGCCCAGGCCGGGGCCAATCACCAGCACCTGGGCATCGGGTTCCTGAATATCCGCATAGGAGCCTACCGGGCGCACCATGATTTCCGGCGCCACGCGGGCGGCCAGAATGGGATACACCGGCGGCAGGCAATACAGCACCACCAGCCCGGCACCGGCCGCCAGTGCGGCCTCGGCACACATCTGCGCCGCGCCGACCATGCCCACGCTGCCCGCCACAATGGCCACACGCCCGGCGCGGTTCTTGAAGCACGAATACGCCCGCCGCGGCAGGAGCGGTGCCAGTTCCGCCGCATCGGCCACGCGCGCGGCATCTGCCAGCGGCAGCGCGCCTACCTCCGGCAGCGGAATGCAGAACAAACGCCCCACGGCATCCACCGCACCATCTGCCAGCAGCCCGGGTTTCACCGCACCGATGACCGCCGTGGCATCTGCCAGCACCACCTCAGCCCCGCAGGTGCCCGTGGCGGCATCCAGCCCGGTGGGAACATCAACAGCCAAAGTCAGGCTGCGGGGGCTGGCAGCACGCAGGTCATTCAGCTCGCGCACCAGGGCGGCATACGCCGGGCGCAGCTCGCCCACAGCCCCGCTGCCCAGCAGGCCGTCAATAATCAGCAGCCCCTCCTGCGGCTGCGGCACCCCCTGCTCCTCCAGCCCGGTGAGCTGGGCCGCCGCATCTGCTGAGAGGGCACCGGCGCAGCGCAGGGTGACCGGGCAGCCCCAGCGCCCCGCCAGGCCGATGGCATCACCGGCATTGTTGCCGGTGCCGGCATACACCACCACGCGGGCGGGCGAGAAATCGCGCAGCATGGGCTCCGCGCAGGCCATGTGCCACAGGCGGTCAATCACGGTATTCATGAGCTCCAGCGAGCTCACCTTCCCCGCGGCAAAAAGCCGCTGCTCAGCCTCGCGCACACTCTGGCTTGTAGAAATCTGCATGCTGACAGTCTACGCCCTGGGGAAAGAAGAGTCAAGGGATTTACGATTTACGATTTTGGATTT